>NZ_DATJWR010000117.1:0-11025 GCF_035501035.1 Paraburkholderia sp. | reverse complement strand
TGGTGACGATGGAGCGAAGATGCTGTTCGAGCGTGAGAAAGGAATGTACGATCCGAAGCATAGGCCGGGCTGTTCTGCGTTCGTGGGCTGGTGTGAGAGCCGTCTCACGATAACAGAGGAGTACCGGCCTATCTCATGTCCACCGCATCGCACGATGCTCACGCTGAAGTTCAGGAAATCGCCCTGGACGAACGCGAGATAAACACCCCCCGCCCAGACTCAAATAGCCCGAGCCGTAACAGCAGGTATTCGAGGAACATCCGTACTGAGCGGGTGACCTTCGACATCCAGGCCAGACTTCGGTCGTGGCTTCGATGCAAGCAGTAGTCGAGCAAAGGCTCCAACACTCCTGCCGGGGTCAGCAGCGCAGGCAGTTCGGTGTAGACCCCGGTGGAATCGGTGTGAACACGAGCTTTTACAGTCACGAACATGGGGGACCTAAACAGCGAGACGACGCAACAAGTCGGTCGCGCCTTTGAAGCTGACATGGCGCACATGCATGACCAAGTCCACGGCACCGCCTCCGCCGCGCTGGAGCCGGGTGTCGAAGAACTTGGGGCCGCGCAGCAGCAACTCGAAATCCCATCCTTCAACGTTGACGTGGTAGCGCTCGGTGCCGTGCGCCGTCATGGGCTCGAACGTTCTGTCGGCCTTCGCATAACACCCTAGCTTCTCCAGCACCAACAAGGCGTCGAGCTGCCGCCAGCGCTCCAACGTTGAGTTATCCACAGACCGCCTTCCCATTCGCTCCTCCCCCGGACCCCCACCTGCTACTCGTCTTTCGAAGAAAGACGGCTACTCGAAACCCAAAGACGTCGCTGCATTCCGGCCGGATTCTACATTCAATGCATACTTATGGAATAGCTACGAAAACACCGAGGCAAGAAAAAGCCCCTACCGGAGGGGCTTAGAGGACTTTTAACAGCTAAACCACCCTAACTATGCATTGATTGTTGGGGGGAATAAGCATGTCCGGGGCTTTTGCGTGGCGCGGTCAAATCCGGCTCGGCCTCGTCTGGCCCCGCTCAGGCGTGCCGATGACGCTCGCCGCACACAGGGCAGTCCGGCTGCCGCGCGACGCGCATCGTGTTCCATTCCATGCGTAGCGAATCGAGCATCATGAGCCGCCCGACGAGCGGCGTGCCGATGCCGCCGATCACGCGCAGCGCCTCGGCGGCCTGCATCGCGCCGATGATGCCCACCGTGGGCGCGAACACGCCCATCGTCGAGCACGCCACTTCCTCGAACGGCTGATCCTCTGGAAAGACGCAGGCGTAGCAGGGCGTGGCGTCATCGCGAAAATCGAAGGTGCTGATCTGTCCGTCGAAGCGCAGCGCCGCGCCCGAGACGAGCGGCACGCCGTGCTTCACGCAGGCGCGGTTGATCGCGTGGCGCGTGGCGAAGTTGTCGGTGCAGTCGAGCACGACGGTCGCGCCCGGCACGTGCGCGTCGAGCCACGCATCGTCGATGCGCGTTTGCAGCGCGTTCACCTTCACCTCGGGATTCAGGCGCGCGATCGCGTCGCGGCCCGATTCGACCTTCGCGCGGCCGACCGAAGCCGTCTCGTGCATGATTTGCCGCTGCAGGTTGGTGAGATCGACGGTGTCGTTGTCGACGAGCGTGAGCGTGCCGACGCCCGAAGCCGCGAGATACATCGCAGCCGGCGAGCCGAGGCCGCCCGCGCCGACGACGATCGCATGCGCCTCGAGAAAGCGCTGCTGGGCTTCGATGCCGATCTCGTCGACGAGGATATGGCGGGAGTAGCGGAGGAGTTGGTCGTCGTTCATCGCGGTGCCGCTTTGCAGTGCGCCATGGCGTGCGCTTGTTGACTGGCGTTGGCTGGCGCTGCGACAGGCCTTGGGTGCTTCGATGGCCCGGAATACCGTGACGCGCGCCGGGGAATCCAGTGCCGTTATTGTAACGACGCCAGCGGCGGGAGGAGGAGCGGCCCCGCGACCCGCGCAAGACGCGCGGGTCGCGGGGCGGATGCAGCGTGGGTTACTTCGCCGGAGCCGCGGCCGGCGCGGGAGCGGAACCTGCGGCCGGCGCCATGATGAGCGTTGCCGGCTTCACGGCGATCGGCGCCGAAGCCGAGGTCGGCGGCTTCTCTTGCGCGAGGCGGCGCTCCATCGGCGACTTCGATTCGACCACCGGCTTGCCCTGCAGCTTGTTCAGGGCCTGCTGGAGCATGAAGTCGTCGGGTGAGCCGAACTCGACCGGCTTGCGGTCGCGATCCTTCTGGCGCTGCTCCGGCGTCTTCTTGTCGTTCTGCTCCTCGAGCTGGCGCAGCATGTCCATGCGCTCCTGCTCGCGCACATCCTGCTCCTTCTTCTCGTCCGGATCCTGCGTGTTGGCGAGGTGGTTCTGGTAGTCGACTTCGCGCGTGACGAGTGCGTCGTCCGGATCGCCGTCCGAGTACTGGTCGACCGCGACGTCAGGACGGATACCCTTGTTCTGGATCGAGCGGCCGCTCGGCGTGTAGTAGTAGGCCGTGGTCAGGCGCAGCGCCGTGTCGGCCGTCATCGGGCGTACGGTCTGCACCGAGCCCTTGCCGAACGTCGTCTTGCCGACGATGAGCGCACGCTTGGAGTCCTGCAGCGCGCCCGCCACGATTTCCGAGGCCGACGCCGAGTACGCGTTGGTCAGCACGATCATCGGCACGGTCTTGAACTCGGCCGCCTCGCCCTTGAGCGGGTCGCCGTCGAACGAGGGCAGACGGTAGTTCTCGTAGGTGTCGCGGTAGACCTGCTTCGAGTCCGGGATCTGGCCGTTGGTCGAAACCACGACCGAATCGGGCGGCAGGAACGCGCCCGCCACGCCCACGGCGCTTTGCAGCAGGCCGCCGCCGTTGTTGCGCAGGTCGAGAATGATGCCCTTCAGATTCGGCTCCTGGCGCGCGATGTCCTGCAGCTTCTGGGCGAGGTCGGGGACCGTGCGCTCCTGGAAGCTCGTGATGCGGATGTACGCGTAGCCCGGCTGCAGGATCTTCGACTTCACGCTCTGCACCTTGATGATGGCGCGCGTGATGGTGAGCGGGAAGGTGCGGTCGTCGGTCTTGCGGAAGATCGTGAGCGTGACCTTGGTGCCTGGGTCGCCGCGCATCTGCTTGACGGCCTGGTCGAGCGTCATGCCGCGCACGGGCTTGTCGTTGATGCGCGTGATGAGGTCGCCCGGACGGATACCGGCGCGGTACGCAGGCGTGTCTTCGATCGGCGAGATTACCTTGATCAGGCCGTCCTCCGACGAGATCTCGATGCCAAGGCCCGCGAAGCGACCCTTGGTCTGCTCCTGGAGCTCCTGATAGTCGGTCTTGTCGAGATAGGACGAATGCGGGTCGAGGCTCGACACCATGCCCTTGATGGCGGCGGTGAGGAGCTTCTTGTCGTCGACCGGCACGACGTACTCATGCTTGATCTGACCGAACACTTCGGCGAAGAGCCGCAGCTGGTCGAGCGGCAACGGCTCGACGACCGTCTGCTCGGTCTGCTGCGCCGAGGCGGAAATCTGCAGGGTGGCAAATACGCCGGTCGCAAGGCCAGCGGCAATCAGGCCGATGTTTTTCAGGTTCTTTCGCATAGAGGTTGTTGCGTGCGGTCGAAGAGGCGCGTGGCGGCGTCTAATGGAAAAGCGACGGACAAGTATAACTGCACACCTGCCGAGGCTGTGTATATGGCGCGAACGATGCGGATAAGACAGTGCTGCCGCCGCCTGGTTCGCGATGGATGCGCCGCAAACCCAAGCCTGGCGCGGCGCTGACGCGGAACTGGCATTTCTGCCAGTTGAGGGCTCGCAACGAGGGGCTGTCGCAAAAGCGGGAATACGCAACGGATTGTCGCAAGCGGCGCTCGCCTTCGCCCCACGGCGGGAGGCGGGCGAGGCCGCCGGGCGCTCGCCGGCCCTGCGGGCCAGCGGCGCTAGAGTGGTCAATCAGTGGCCGCCCCGCGGCCACAGTTAGCGGCCGATGAGCGGCCAATGCCGCCATCGACACGCAAACGCGCAAACGGGAAACGTCAGCCCGCCTTCTTGCCCTGGTTCGCGACGGCGGCCTGCGCCTTCGCGATGGCTTCGGCGTCACCGAGGTAATAGTGCTTGATGGGCTTGAGGTTCTCGTCGAGCTCGTACACGAGCGGCACGCCGTTCGGAATGTTCAGGCCGACGATGTCGTCGTCCGAGATGTTGTCGAGGTACTTCACGAGCGCGCGGATCGAGTTGCCGTGCGCGGCGATCAGCACCTGCTTGCCCGCCTTGATGGCCGGCGCGATCGACTCGTTCCAGACCGGCATCACGCGCGCGACTGTGTCCTTCAGGCATTCGGTGAGCGGCAGCTCTTCGCGCGGCACGCGGGCGTAGCGCGGGTCGTTGTACGACGTGCGTGAGTCCGTCGGCTCGAGCGCGGGCGGCGGCGTGTCGTAGCTGCGGCGCCAGACGAGCACCTGGTCGTCGCCGAACTTCGCCGCCGTTTCGGCCTTGTTCAGGCCCGAAAGCGCGCCGTAATGGCGCTCATTCAGGCGCCACGAGTGGACCACGGGCAGGTACATGAGGTCCATCTGGTCCTGTACGTGCCAGAGCGTGCGGATCGCGCGCTTGAGCACCGAGGTGTAGGCGATGTCGAACGTATAGCCGGACTCCTTGAGCAGCTGACCTGCCTGCTGGGCTTCGCGGTTGCCCTGCTCGGTGAGGTCGACGTCCACCCAGCCGGTGAAGCGGTTTTCCTTGTTCCACGTCGATTCGCCGTGGCGGATGAGTACGAGTTTGTACATGAAGATGCCGGTCGGTAGTAAGGAAGCGGTAATCGGGGGCAGGAGCGGCGACGCGGCCAAGCCAGCGGCGGCGGCCCCGTCCGGCGGGTGCGCGCCCGGGCCGGGGGGCGGTAACCCTGCGACAAACGCTTATTTTATAATGAGCGGATTGCCCGAATCCGATTTCGCACGATTTCTCCGTTTTCCCACCCGATTTTCACTTCTGCCGGCGGACCCTCCGTGACGTTCTTCACCAATTACATCAATCTTGTACTCATCGCGATCGTCCTCATCTCAGGAGGGTTGCTCCTGTGGCCGTCGCTCAAGCGCGGCGGCCGTGGCGGCGTTTCCACCGCCGAGGCCACGCAGCTCATCAATCGCCGCAACGCGGTGGTGGTCGATCTGCGTCCCGTAGGTGAATTCGCAAAGGGTCACTTGCCTTCGGCACGCCAGATCGAATTTGGCGAACTGGAGGCGAAGATCGGCCAGGTCGTGAAGAACAAGAGCAACCCGGTGTTGCTGGTCTGCCAGACGGGCCAGCAGTCGCACAAGGCGCTGCGCCTCGTGAAGGATGCCGGTTTTGCCGAGGTCCATGTGCTGGACGGCGGCGTGAACGCCTGGCAACAGGCCGGTATGCCGGTCGTCAAACAAGGAGGTTCCAAGTGAGCAAAGTGGTCATGTACAGCACCCAGGTGTGCCCGTATTGCCAGATGGCCGAACGTCTTTTAAAGTCGCGCGGCGTCGAGCACATCGAGAAGGTGCTGATCGACCGGGACCCGGCGCGCCGCGAAGAGATGATGACGCGCACCGGTCGGCGGACCGTGCCGCAGGTTTTCATCGGCGAGACGCACGTGGGTGGTTACGATGACCTCTCCGCGCTCGACCGTGCGGGCGGTTTGACGCCGCTGCTCGAAGCCGCCTGACGTAGCCTGATTTGCAGCCCATGCGCAGTGGGTCCGCGCGCGGGCTGCGCCGCGCGACATAGCGCCGCAGGGTTCCGGCCCGCGCGAGCCCGCAAGGCTCGCGCGGGCTTGTTGCCGTTCATTGCCGTAAAGCGGCGCATTTTCGAGATCTTGATATGTCGCGATAATGCGGCCGTGATCCATTCAATCAGGGAAGCCATACACCATGTCTGACGAGAACAACCAGCCGTTCTTCAATATCCAGCGCATCTACCTCAAGGACATGTCGCTCGAGCAGCCGAATTCGCCGGCCATCTTCCTCGAGCAGGACATGCCCTCGGTGGAAGTGGAAGTCGACGTCAAGGCCGAGCGCCTCGCCGAGTCGGTGTTCGAGATCATCGTCACCGGCACCGTCACGGCCAAGGTCAAGGAAAAGGTTGCGTTCCTGATCGAAGCCAAGCAAGCGGGCATCTTCGACATCCGCAACATTCCGGCCGAGCAGGTGGACCCGCTCGTCGGCATCGCGTGCCCGACCATCCTGTTCCCGTATCTGCGCTCGAACATCGCCGACGCGATCACACGCGCGGGCTTCCCGCCGATCCACCTGGCCGAGATCAACTTCCAGGCGCTCTACGAGCAACGCCTGCAGCAACTCGCGCAGCAGGAAGGCGCGAGCAGCGCCACGCACTGATCGCGCGCGCTCACACGCACGTCGATCGCAGTCTGATCGTAATCTGATCGTCTACACGAACTACCGGTGCGGAGTATCGGAATGAACATCGCCGTTCTCGGCGCCGGAGCGTGGGGCACCGCGCTGGCAGGGCATCTCGCCCAGGCGCATCACACGGTGTTGTGGGCGCGCGATGGCGCGCTCGTCGACGCCTTGCGCAAGACGCACGAAAACGCCCGCTATCTCGCGGGCGTCGCGCTGCCCGACACCCTTCAATACGAAGCCGATCTCGCCGCCGCGCTCGACCATGCGTCGGGCGAGGCGGATCTCGTCGTGCTTGCCACGCCCGTCGCGGGCCTGCGCGACATGCTGCGCACGCTGCGCGACATGGGCCGCGTGCCTGCGCACTTCGTCTGGCTCTGCAAGGGCTTCGAGGCCGAAACACAGCTGATGCCGCATCAGGTCGTGGCCGCCGAACTGCCGGGGCACGCGAGCAACGGCGTGCTCTCCGGGCCGAGCTTCGCGCGCGAAGTCGGCGAGGGCCTGCCCGTCGCGCTGACGGTGGCGAGCGCATCCGCGGCCTGCCGCGAACGCACGCTGGCCGCGTTCCATCACCGCGCCATGCGCATCTATACCGGCGACGACGTGGTCGGCGTCGAAGTGGGGGGCGCGGTCAAGAACGTGCTGGCGATCGCGACCGGCATCTCGGACGGCCTCGGCCTCGGCCTGAACGCGCGCGCCGCGCTCATTACGCGCGGTCTCGCGGAGATGTCGCGCCTCGGCGTCACGCTCGGCGGTCGCGCCGAAACCTTCACGGGTCTGACCGGCCTCGGCGACCTCATTCTCACCGCCACGGGCGACCTTTCGCGCAACCGCACCGTGGGCAAGCAGCTCGCGAGCGGGCGCACGCTCGACGACATCCTCGGCGGGCTCGGTCATGTCGCCGAAGGCGTGCGCTGCGCGCAGGCCGTGCTGGCCCTCGCGCGCGAGCACGGCATCGAAATGCCGATCACCCAGGCGGTATGTGCCGTGCTGTTCGACGGTGTTGCGCCGCGCGACGCCGTGAGCGCGCTGCTCAGGCGCGACGCGAAGGCGGAGTAGGGCGCGTCCGCGCACCGGACGGTCCTGCTGCGCCGTGCATCAAGCACGCAAGGTAGAAGGAGGACCGTATGCTCACCATCGGAAACTGCCGCATCGAGGCGCAGGCTGTCGACATCACCACGCTGGCCGTCGATGCGATTGTCAATGCCGCGAACAGCTCGCTGCTCGGCGGGGGCGGCGTGGATGGGGCGATCCATCGCGCGGCGGGGCCCGACCTGCTGCGCGAATGCGAGACCCTGAACGGCTGCCCGACCGGCGACGCCAGAATCACCGGCGGCTATCGCCTTCCTGCAAGGCACGTGATCCATACCGTGGGACCCGTCTGGCACGGCGGCGGGCATGACGAGGCGCATCTGCTCGCTTCGTGCTACCGGCGCTCGATCGAGTGCGCGCGCGAGGCCGGCGTGGCGAGCATTGCGTTTCCGGCAATCAGTTGCGGCGTCTACCGTTTCCCCGCCGACGAGGCGACGATCATTGCCGTCGCGACCGTGATCGACGTGTTGCCGGAATCGCCCGGGCTCGAGCGTGTGATCTTCGCGTGCTTCGACGCCACGATGCTCGCGCGCTACGAGCGCGAGCTCGTGGCGCGAGGCAGCGCGTAGCGTCACGATCGCCTCGTTTGCCTCAATCACCGCGTTCGCTTCACTCGCCGCCTTCGAACCCCGCCTGGCGCCACGCTTCGAACACCACGACTGCCACCGTATTCGAGAGATTCAGGCTGCGATTGCCGGGTCGCATCGGCAGGCGTACACGCTGCTGCGGGGCGAAGCGCTCGAGCACCGTGTCGGGCAGGCCGCGCGTCTCCGCGCCGAACACGAACCAGTCGCCGGGCTGGAACGCGTGCGCATGAAAGCGCCCCGAGCCGCGCGTCGTGAACGCGAACATGCGCAACGGATCGGGCACTTCGGCGGCGACGAAGGCGTCCCAGTTGCTGTGCACGTGCATTTGCGCGTACTCGTGGTAGTCGAGGCCGGCGCGGCGCATTTTCGTGTCATCGAGCGGGAAGCCGAGCGGCTCGATCAGATGCAGCCGCGCACCCGTGTTCGCGCACAGGCGGATCACGTTGCCGGTGTTCGGCGGAATTTCCGGTTCGACGAGAACGACGTTGAACATGACGATGAAACTCTCAATATCTTGAAAATGCGATGAGGAGGGAGACCTTCAGTCCTTCGGCGTGCGCAGCGCGACGAAGTTGGTCACGCGCCGTGCGCCGGCGGCCTTGAGCGTGTGCGCGAGTGCGTCGAGCGTGGCGCCAGAGGTCATCACGTCGTCGACCACGCCCACATGCTGGCCGTCGAGTGGCCGCGTGAGTGCGAATGCGCGGCCGACGTTGCGGCGGCGTGTCTCGCGATCGAGCTTCGATTGCGGTGTCGTATGCAGAATGCGGCGCACGAGCGTCGCGTCCGCCTGCGTGCCGAGCCGGCGCGCAAGCGGCCGCGCGATCTGCCACGCCTGGTTGTAGCCGCGCTCGATGAGGCGCTCGCGCGAGAGCGGTACCGGCACCAGGATTGCGGGCATGTCACGTTCATCGTGTGTACAGAGCCCGTCTTGCGCGGCCAGTGCGAGGCGTCGCGCGAATTCCTCGCCGAGCGCAAGACGCGCGCGAAACTTCAGGCCCCGCGCGAGCAAATCGAGCGGCGCGCGATAGTCGGCGAGCGCGAGCGTCGCGTCGAATGCGGGCGGCGCTTCGATGCAGGCCTCGCAGCGGTAACGCGCGTGTCCCGCGTGCTGCCTGCGCGCGAGCGGCATGGCGCAGACCGTGCAGCGCAGGCGGGGCTCGTTCCAGTACGCGGCATCGCAGCACACGCAGAGCGTGGTTCGCGACAAATTGCCGCATAATGGGCACAGATTGGGCAGCACGAATTGGGCAAATCGGTGCCACCGCGGCGACCACTGCGCCCGCGCCACGCGCCAGGCGCGCTCGAGACCCGCTAGACGAGCGCGGTGTGCGGCGGGCGGCGGAGCACGCGGTGCATTGCGTTGTGCGTTGCGTGACGAAAGCGGCGGCATCGAGGAACGGCCCGGGCAAGGGCTCGCGTAACTGAAAGGATGGGAGTGAGCGAGTATACTTCGCAGACTTCGCCAATACGACCGACATGTCCCCGTCTCCCGCAAGAACTGGCCGTCCGGACTATGACACCCGGCAACTGCGGCGCATCTTCGATCGCCGCGCGGCGACTTTCGATGAGGTTGCTTTCCTGCCGCGTGAAATCGCGCAACGCATGCGCGAGCGCCTCGAATACATCAAGGTGAGTCCCGCGAGCGTGCTGGACATCGGCTGTGGCCTCGGCAACGACCTGCAGGCCCTGCGCGAGCGCTTTCCAGAAGCGCCCGTGTTCGGTACCGATCTCTCGCTGGCCTTGCTGCGCCGTGCCCGTGAGCACGACGCGGCCGAAACGAGCTGGCGCCGCTTTCTGCCCGCATCGGTGGGGCGTGCGCTCGGCGCGCGCGGCCCGCGTTTTGCGCAGGCCGATTTCGCCGCGCTGCCCTTTGCGCATGGCGCGCTCGAGCTGCTCTGGTCCAATCTCGCGCTGCACTGGCATCCGCGCCCCGATCTCGTGTTCGGCGAATGGCAGCGCGTGCTCAAGGTCAACGGCCTCTTGATGTTCAGCACGCTCGGGCCTGACACGCTCAAGGAACTGCGCGGCGCCTGGGCTGAGGTCGAGGCCACGCACGGTGTGCCGACGCGAGCGCATGTAATCGATTTCGTCGACATGCACGACCTCGGCGACATGCTCGTCGAGAACGGATTCGAGATTCCGGTGATGGACCAGGAGACGCTCACCGTCACCTACAAGACGCCGGAGAAACTGCTCGCCGATGTGCGCCGCTGGGGCGCGTACCCATTCGAGCGCGAAGGTATGGCAGGCATCGCGGCGACACACGGCGCGCGGCGCCTGAACCGCGCGCTCGTGGCGGCGCTCGAGGCGCGCCGCTGCACCGACGGGCCGCACGCAGGCACGATCCCGCTGACCTTCGAGATCATCTACGGACACGCATGGAAGGCGGTGCCGCGCACGACCGCCGAAGGGCATGGCATCGTACGGATCGAGGACATCGGGCGCGGTCCGGCAAGGAATCGGTGAGGCGGTAAGGGGGCTTTCGTTATGCCTGAAATTAGCGCCAGAAAAGCCCCCGAAAGTTTGCTGGAAAATCGCTGAAATGCCCGACTGGCTTGGGTTTGCGGTCGATTGAGGCTTGCTTGTGGGGGCTGGGGATCACGCCTATAATGCGTCAGTTTGCTGCACGGAAGGGACCCCAAAATCCGTTGTGGCAAGTCCAGATCTCCCCGTAGTTGTGCGCAGCACGGAGCGGCGATAGTCTGGGGAGGTTGCTGTGGGGGAAGCGAGCGATGCAGGTATCTGATCTGCTGGCGAGTGCGGAGCCGGTCCTGCAGGACTGGACGATGAAGCGCAACTGTTCGGTTTCGCCCAGGCAATTCGTGTTTTTCTATGTTTCGCTGGCGCTGGTCTCCATCGCGATCGCCGTTCTGTTGTTGATCCACGGCGCCTGGCTGGTTTTGCCGTTTACCGGTATCGATCTGTTGGTAGCAGGTGGCGCGTTTTTCGTGCACGCGCGCCATGCTGTCGATTACGAACGTATCAGGCTTTAT
>NZ_DATJWR010000116.1:0-6344 GCF_035501035.1 Paraburkholderia sp. | reverse complement strand
CGCCGAGCGCGTCGAGCAATCGGGCTTCACGTTCATCGGCCCGCGCCCGGAAACGATCCGCATGATGGGCGACAAGGTCACGGCGAAGCACACCATGATCAAGACCGGCGTGCCGTGCGTGCCGGGCTCGGAAGGCGCGCTGCCCGACGATCCGAAGGAAATCGTGAAGATCGCGCGCGCGGTCGGCTACCCCGTCATCATCAAGGCGGCGGGCGGTGGCGGCGGGCGCGGCATGCGCGTCGTGCACACGGAAGCGGCGCTCGTGAACGCGGTCAACATGACCCGCGAGGAAGCCGGGCGTGCGTTCGGCAACCCGCAGGTCTACATGGAGAAGTACCTCGAGAATCCGCGTCACATCGAGATCCAGGTGCTCTCCGACTCGTTCAAGAACGCCGTGTGGCTCGGCGAGCGCGACTGCTCGATGCAGCGCCGCCACCAGAAGGTGATCGAGGAAGCGCCGGCGCCCGGCATCGCGCGCCGCCTGCTCGATCGCATCGGCGACCGCTGCGCCGACGCCTGCAAGAAGATGGGCTACCTCGGCGCGGGCACGTTCGAGTTCCTCTATGAGAACGGCGAGTTCTACTTCATCGAAATGAACACGCGCGTGCAGGTCGAGCACCCGGTCACGGAGCAGATCACCGGCATCGACATCGTGCAGGAACAGATCCGCATCGCCGCGGGAGAGAAGCTCTCGTTCCGCCAGCGCGACATCCAGTTGAAGGGCCACGCGATCGAGTGCCGCATCAACGCAGAAGATCCGTTCAAGTTCACGCCTTCGCCGGGTCGTCTCACCTCGTGGCACATGCCCGGTGGTCCTGGCGTGCGCGTCGACTCGCATGCCTACAATGGCTATTTCGTGCCGCCGAACTATGATTCGATGATCGGCAAGCTGATCACCTACGGCGCCACGCGCGAGCAGGCGATCCAGCGCATGCGCATTGCGCTCTCGGAGATGGTGGTCGAAGGCATCCTGACGAACATCCCGCTGCACCGTGAGCTGATGCTCGACGCGAAGTTCGTCGAGGGCGGCACGAGCATCCACTACCTCGAGAACCGCCTCGCCGAGCGTCAGCAGGTCAAGAAGGAAGAAGCGTAATTCATGAGCTATCGGGAACTGATCGTCGAGCTGGATCGCGAACGCGCGGAAGAACTCTCCGATGCGCTGATCGAGCTCGGCGCCCTCTCGGTGTCGGTCGAAGACGCCGACGCCGACACGCCCGACGAGCAGCCGCTCTTCGGCGAGCCGGGCCTCACGCCCGAGCGCACCGCGTGGCAGCATTCGCGCGTGATTGCGCTGATCGGCGACGATCAGGATCCTGCTGTGCTGCTCGCGGCCGCTTCGAATGAACTCGGCTTGCCTGATCTGCCGAAGTACTCGCTGCGCGAAGTCGAGGAACAGGACTGGGTGCGCCTCACGCAGTCGCAATTCGATCCGATCCAGATCGGCGAGCGCATCTGGGTCGTTCCCTCGTGGCACGATGCCCCCGATCCGAACGCGCTCGTGCTCGAGCTCGATCCGGGCCTCGCGTTCGGCACGGGCAGCCACCCCACCACGCGTCTGTGCATGGAGTGGCTCGAGCAGAGCGTGAAGCCGGGCGAGTCGCTGCTCGACTACGGTTGCGGCTCGGGCATTCTGGCGATCCTCGCGAAGAAGTGCGGCGCGAATCCGGTCATCGGCATCGACATCGACCCGCAGGCGGTCGAGTCGGCACGCCACAACAGCGAGCGCAATCACGCCGACGTCACCTACGGCCTGCCCGACGATTGCCCCGCCGGCGAGTTCGACATCGTCGTCGCCAACATTCTTTCGAATCCGCTCAAGCTCATGGCCTCCATGCTGTCCTCGCGCGTGAAGCCGGGCGGGCGCATCGCGCTCTCGGGCATCCTCGCGCGCCAGGCCGAGGAAGTCGCGCAAGTGTACGCACAATGGATCGACATCTCCGTCTGGCGTGAACATGAAGGCTGGGTCTGCCTCGCGGGCACGCGCCGCATGTAATGCATGCCCGGCACTGGCCGGCTTCATGAAGCCTGATCGCGCCCCGAGCGCGGCGACCGGAATCGTAGACTGCGGTGGATTGCCAGTAGAATGGCGGGTATCGCCAACCCTCCGGTCTATCCAGATCCTCGGCCCACATGCTTCTGGCAACGCGCTGCCCCTTCTGTGAAACCGTATTCCGCATTCAGCCCACGCAGCTTGCTGTGCGGCGCGGCCTCGTGCGTTGCGGACATTGCCAGGAAGCGTTCGATGCGTCGGGCAGTCTCTACGAGGTGCCTGAAGGCACAGACTTCTCGCTTGCCGTGCCGGTTACGGCCGAAGTCGCGGCCAGCCTGACTGCGCCGCTCTCGCCGGAGCCCGTCTCACCCTTTGCGGCACCGCCTGCATCACGGCCAGATGCGCAACTCGAAGCCGCCGCGCCATCGCGAGAGGCGCCCCCGCAGTTGAGTGCCGCGCCCGATTTCGCGAACCGCGCATGGGATCCGTGGGCGCCGCCGGCGGACAGCCAGCTGGATCCGCGGCTGAAGTACAGCGCAAGCCAGCTGCCGGGCGCGGGAATTGCGCCTGGCGCGACGCCTCGTGCTACGCGCGATGCAGAGTCGCGCATCGTCTACGACGACGAACCGACGCTTGCGCGCGCGCCAGAGGAAGCACCCGGCGAGCCGGCAGCGGCTGCCGCATCGCCTGTGCCGCCGGCCACACAACCCGAAGCCGCAGAACCCTTCCCGCCCGCCACGCGCTGGACGCGCGTCGAGCCGGATCTGGGCATGGCCGCCACTCACACGGAGCCGACCTTTTCGGCCAACGAAGCATCGGCAGCCCGCGCCAGCGACCCGGAACCCACCCTCGGCCGCCGCGATCCCGAAGCCGCGCCGATGCCCGCGTTCAGCGCGATCCCGCCCACCGGCGGTGCGGAGCCTTTCGCCGTCACGCGCGAAGCGCCCGCACGCCCGCGCGGCGCGAGCCGCCTCGGCTGGCGCATCCTCGGCACGCTCGTCGCCATCCTGCTTCTCGCGCTACTCGTCGTGCAGCTCGCCTGGTGGCAACGCGAAACGGTGATGGTCTACTGGCCCGACTCGCAGCCGCTCTATCAGCAGGCCTGCGAGCAGCTCGGTTGCCGCGTGCTGCCGCCGCGCGACATCGACGGCCTGCTGGTCGAGCCGTCCGATCTGCGCCAGGTGGACAACGAGCCGCATCATCTCGAACTGAAGGTGCCGCTGCGCAACCGCTTCAACGTGGCGCTCGCCTTCCCCGCCATCGAGCTCTCGCTGCTCGACCGGCAGAACAACATCGTCGTGCGCCGCGTGCTGTGGCCGCAAGACTACGTGACGCCCGGCACGCCCATCGAATCCGGTCTGCCCGCACGCACCACGCAGACGATGATCGTGCGGCTCGACACCGGCGACGTGGTGGCGTCGAACTTCCGCATCGAAATTTTCTACCCGTGATTTTCCGTCTGCGCGCGGGCGCACCAGTGTGCCCCACGCGTTTCCCCGGCGCCCAGCTGGACTGGGCGCACCATTCACCACAACATGCATTCCCGGAGAGCACATCATGAGTCAAGTCACGCTAGGCGGTAACCCGATCGACGTCGCTGGCACGTTCCCGAGCGTCGGCCAGAAGGCCCCTGCGTTCTCGCTCGTCGGCAAGGATCTGAAGCCTGTCTCGCTCGCCGATTTCGCCGGCAAGCGCAAAGTGCTGAACATCGTGCCGAGCCTCGATACGCCGGTCTGCGCAACCTCCACGCGCAAGTTCAACGAAGCCGCGGCCGGACTCGACAACACGGCCGTCGTCGTGATCTCGGGCGACCTGCCGTTCGCCGCAGCCCGCTTTTGCACGACCGAAGGCATCGCGAACGTCGTCACCGCTTCGACCTTCCGTGGCCATGACTTCGCCCAGGCCTATGGCGTGGACGTGACGAGCGGCCCGCTCACCGGCCTGACCGCACGTGCCGTGGTCGTGCTCGATGCGAACGACAACGTCATCTACGCCGAGCGCGTGAGCGAAATCAAGAACGAGCCGAACTACGACGCCGCACTCGCAGCGCTCAAGTAATCCGGCAGCGGCGCGCGCCTTCAGTGCCTCGTGGGGCCTGCGCGCCGCGCCTTCCCCTATCTTCGCCCTACAGGAATTCCCACCTTGGCTACGCTGATTTGTGGCTCGCTCGCCTACGACAACATCATGACCTTCGAAGGTCGCTTTCGGGAGCACATCCTGCCCGAGCAGGTGCACATCCTGAACGTGAGCTTCCTCGTGCCGACGATGCGCCGCGAATTCGGCGGCTGCGCCGGCAACATCGCCTACTCGCTGCATCTGCTCGGCGGCGACGCGCACATCATGGCGACGCTCGGCGGCGCCGATGCGCAACCCTACCTCGATCGTCTCGACATGCTCGGCCTGCCGAAGGCGCACGTGCGCGTGCTGCCCGACACGTGGTCCGCGCAGGCGATGATCACGACCGACCTCGAGAACAACCAGATCACGGCGTTCCACCCGGGCGCGATGATGCAATCGCATTTGAACCGCGCGGACGAAGCACCGGGCGTCAAACTCGGCATCGTCGCGCCGGACGGTTTCGACGGCATGGTCCAGCACGTCGAGCAGTTCGCCAAAGCTGGCATCCCCTTCATCTTCGATCCGGGCCAGGGCCTGCCGCTCTTCGACGGAGCGTCGCTGCGCCGCGCCATTGAACTTGCTACTTACGTGGCGGTCAACGACTACGAAGCCAACCTTGTCAGCCATCGCACGGGCTGGTCGTTCGACGAAATCGCGAGCCGTGTCGACGCGTTGATCATCACGCGCGGCGAGCATGGCTCCCAGATCTACCACAACGGCGAGGTCGAGGAGATTCCTCCGGTCAAGGCCGCTCGGGTGCTCGATCCGACCGGCTGCGGCGACGCGTTCCGCGGCGGCCTGCTCTACGGCATCGAGAACGGCCTCGACTGGGCAACCACGGGGCGTCTCGCGAGCCTGATGGGCGCGCTCAAGATCGAACACCTGGGTCCGCAAAACTATGCGCCCACACGGGCGCAGATCAACGAACGATTCAAGGAGACATTCGGCTACGAACTGCCGAACTGAACGGGGGGGCGCAACGCAAGAGCGGCGCCCATTGGAGCTACGGGAATGAAAATAACGAGTCGTCTGGTTGTTGCAGCCTTGATCGCGGGTTCGCTCGCGATGTCGGGCTGCGCCTATAACAGCAGTTCCGCCGATGTGTACACCGCCTCGCAGGCGCAGCGCGAGCAAACCGTGCGCATGGCTACGGTCGAGAGCGTGCGCGCGGTGAAGATCAGCTCGAACAACGGCCAGCCTAGCGGCCTTGGCGCCATTGGCGGCGGCGCACTCGGCGCGGTCGCGGGCAGCTCGATCGGCGGCGGTAGAGGTTCCATCGTCACCGGCATCATCGGTGGCATTGCGGGCGCCGTGGCCGGCAACGCGGTCGAGAACGGCGTGGCGATGCGCGACGGCCTCGAGATCACCGTCCGGCTCGACAACGGCGACTACCGCGCCATCACGCAAACGGCGACCGGCGAAGTCTTCAACGCCGGCGAGCGCGTGCGGCTGCTCTCGAGCGGCGGCGTCACGCGCGTCACGCACTAAGGCTTTCCCCTGTACCGCAGCGGCGCCCTGCGCCGGATGCGGAACCTCAGGCGCATGTGCTCCCCTGTGCATGCGCCTTTTTTCATGCGCTCGCGCGGCATGATCTGTGCGCCGAGCCAACTCGTACGAAGTGCAGACGAAAAAAATCCCGCCGCGGGAGACCCGGCGACGGGATCGGGATCGAGCCTGGCGCTCCATAGCGCCCGGCCCGACCAGCGAAGCGCGCAACTGCTGTAGCCAGCGCGCTTCGCCTCGTACTGCTTACGGACGGCTGCCGGTCGGGAACGGCCATGCAGCGGCCGGGTTCAGGGCAGTCTTGACCGTTGCTGCGGGCGCGGACGGTTGCGCAGCAGGGGCAGCAGGTGCGGCAGGGGCAGCCTTCTTCGCAGGCGCCTTTTTGGCGGCCTTCTTCGCAGCAGCCTTCTTCGCAGGCGCGGCCTTCTTGGCAGCAGCCTTCTTCGCAGGCGCCTTCTTGGCGGCAACCTTCTTCGCTGCAGCCTTCTTCGCCGGTGCTGCCTTCTTCGCAGCAACCTTCTTCACGGCGACTTTCTTGGCTGCGACCTTCTTGACCGCGACCTTCTTCGCTGCGGCCTTCTTAGCCGGTGCTGCCTTCTTCGCTGCAACCTTCTTCACTGCGGCCTTCTTCGCCGCCGGTTTCTTCTTGGCAGTAGCCATTTTTTTCTCCTTCAGGTTCAGATGAGAGTCAGTTCAAACTACACCCTTCGTCAAAACCCGCTTCCCGCGA
>NZ_DATJWR010000115.1:0-7560 GCF_035501035.1 Paraburkholderia sp. | reverse complement strand
CTGTGGTGCACCGCGTGCAGCTCCCACCAGATGCCGAAACGATGAGAAAGCCGGTGGTACCAATAGCTGAAGAGGTCGAGCACCACGAGATAGATCGCGAACGCCACGAGCGGCTGCGTGGTCACGCCCGGCCAGAGGTTGTCGAGGTCCACGGTCTTCACGCCGACGAGCCGCAGCGCGCTTTGCGCACGGTCGAAGAACGGTTGCATCGTGAAGAAGAACAGCAGATTCACGATGCCGAGCCGCGTGATCCACGTATAGAGCGCATCGACGCCCACGCCTTTGCGGTCGCGCCACTTTTCCACCGGCGCGAGGGCTTCGAGCGGGCGCAGCAACGCGTACATCACGCCAACCTCCAGCACGCCGACGATCACCCAGTAAAGCGCGTCGTAGGTGTCCTCGTCCACGTCCATCATGCCGGCGCGAAAGAGCAGCGGCTGCACCGCGTTCACGTAGAGGAGCGTCTGTAGCCACGACACGAGGTCGTCGGCACACGAGAGCACCGCGTGCCCTGCTTGCCCCATCAACGCCAGCGCGGACGCCATCATCTGTGCGAACGCCCCTGCGCCCTCAGGCGCCGTTCGGCGCCGTGACGGGCGCGCGGTCGTAGAAGTAGATGCCATGCGGCGAGCGGCCCACGGCAATCGTCTTGATGAGCTTCTTCGTCTGCATGTCGATCAGGCCGATGTGCTTCGCGAAGCGGAACGTCACCCACAGGTAGCGCTTGTCGGCGGAAAGCTCCATGTCGTCGGGGCCCGGCATCAGGCCGCTGATCTCGCCTGTTTTTTCGAGCGTTTGCTCGTCGATGATGCTGATGGTGTTCGACACGCGGCTCGACACCAGCACATGGCGGCCGTCAACGAGCGAGCGGAAGTTGTGCGCGGCCTTGCCCACCTGGATCGTCTTGACGACTTTCTGATTGCGCCAGTCCACCACCGCGACGTAATCGGCGCCCGTCATGCCGACCAGCAGGTATTTGTCGCCGGGCGTGAGCCACAGGCCCGCGGGCGCGGGGCCCACCTTCATCTTCCAGAGCAGCTTCTGCGTGGGCAGATCGACGGCCGCGATTTCGCCCGAGACCTGCAGCGAGACGAATACGATGCGGCTGTCGTTGGTGAACGCGAGGTGGCTCGGCATGGCCGAGAGCGGCAGGCGCTTCGCGAGCGTGATGTTGCTGCCGCCGCCGTACTGGTAGATGTCGAGGCGGTCGAGGCGCAGGCCCGTCGTGACGAACCACTTGCGGTCGGGCGAGAAGCCGAGCTGATACGGGTCTTCGATGTTCCCGACCCAGCGCTGCGGCTTGCCGGTTTTCGGATCGACGAACAGGAGGTTGTTCGACACCGAGTTCGCGACGATCAGCGAGCTGTTGTCCGGCGTGGGAAAGAGGTGATGCGGCTCCTTGCCCGTGGGCACGGTGCCGACGACTTCGTGTGTCTTGTCGTCGATGAGGCTCAACGTGGCTTCGCCCGAATTGAGGACGATGATGTTTTCCGCGTGAGCGGTCGTTGAGGCAATGGTGGCAAACGTGGCAAATGAGGCAAAAGCGGCGGCGCAGGCGAGCGCCAGCGAAGCGGTTTTGCTGGCGACACGGCCAAAAGTGTTGTTAGGCATGGAGAATCGTTCCCGGGCAGATTCGTGATTGTAGAACGTCTACCTGCGCGCAAGGTTGACGTAAAGCCCTTGAAATGTGAAGGGGCGCCATTAAGCGCCCCTGTTTCGACTCCTGTCATGGCCCCGCAATGTGCCCGGAGTGAGCGCAGGCTCGACTAGCGCTGCATCGATTCCCATACCTTGTAGAGGCGCTTGACCGAAACCGGCATTGGCGTGCGCAACTCCTGTGCGAAGAGCGAGATGCGCAGTTCTTCCAGAAGCCAGCGAAACTCCGAGAGACGCGGATCGAAAACGCCGCCACGCTGCGCGAGCGCGCGCTGGTACTGCTGCGCGAGCGGCTGGAGTTCGGCGGCTTGCCGAGCGTCGCGCGCGGGATCGGCGCGCAGCTTCTCGATACGCAGCGCGATGCCCTTCAGGTAGCGCGGGAAATGTACGAGCTGCGCATAGGGCGTTTCCAGAATGAAGCGCTTGCTGATGAGCGCGTCGAGCTGAGCCTGCATGTCCACCGCCGGCGCGCCGAAGGCCTTCGCCTGCACGAGCTTCTTCGCCACCGAGGCATATTCGGCAAGGATCTGGCCAACGAGCCGCGCGATTTCCTGCGCGAGCAGCGAGAGGCGTCCGCGGCCTTCGTCCTTGCGCGCGTGGAAGCTCGCGTCGTCATCGGGCAGCGGGTCTTGCAGGCAGGCGCGGTCGAGCGCGAGTTCGACCAGCTGGTCGCGCAGCTCCTCCTGCGTGGCGCGCGCCATGAACTGCATCGCCATCTCGCGAAGGCCCGGGAGGTTCTTCTCGAGATAGCGGATCGGCTCGCGCAACTGCAGCGCGAAAAGCCGCCGCAGCCCAGCGCGATGGATCCGCGCCGCCTCCTCCGGCGAGTCGAAGACTTCGACATCGCAGTGCGTGCCGCGATCGACGAGCGCCGGATAGCCGAACAGCGTCTGACCACCGCGGCGGATTTCCAGCAGCTCGGGCAGCTTGCCGAAATTCCAGGTCGTGAGGTTTTCGTAGAGCGCCGTGGCTGGCGCTGTGTCGCCCGGCACGGCGTCGGCGGCCGCACTCGTGTAGGGTGCGTTGCGCTTGCTGGCCCCACTCGCGTTCGTCTCGCGCACAGTCTGATCGGATGCTGCAGGCGCGCCACCCTGCGCATGCGTTTCCAGCGCGGCCAGCGCCGTCGCGCTCGCGAGCTTCTGGAACTGCTGTTGCGCCTGCGCGCCGAGCTCAGAGCGCAGTTGCGCGAGGTTACGGCCCATCGCGAGCTGTCGTCCGTGCTCGTCGATCACCTTGAAGTTCATGAAGAGGTGCGCGGGTAGCGTTTCGAGCTTGAAGTCCGAGGACTTGAGCGCGACCTGCTTCTGCTCGCGCACGTCGGCGATCAGCGCCTCCAGCAAGCCACCCGCGCCGAAACGTTCGCCGCCCGTGCGCTCGGTGAAGGCCGCCGCATACTCGGGCAGCGGCACGCAATGACGACGCAGCTTCTGCGGCAGCGACTTCAGCAGCAGTTGCGCCTTCTCCTTGAGCATGCCCGGCACGAGCCATTCGCAACGGCGCGCATCGACCTGGTTGAGCGCGTAGAGCGGCACCGCGAGCGTCACGCCGTCGCGCGGCGAGCCCGGCTCGAAGTGATACGTGAGCGTCATCGCCACGCCGGACATCGTCATGCGCTTCGGGAACAGGTCGGTCGTCACGCCCGCCGCCTCGTGGCGCATCAGGTCGTCGCGCGAGAGGTACAGCAAGCGCAGCTTGTCCTCGGGCTCACCGCTCTTCTTCACCTCGTCGCGATACCAGCGCTCGAACGACGCGCCCGAATAGATGCCCTCGGGAATCGCCTGATCGTAGAACGCGTAGATCAGCTCGTCGTCGACGAGCACGTCCTGGCGGCGCGACTTGTGCTCGAGCTGCTCGATATCGGCGAGCAGCTTGCGGTTGTGCGCGAAGAACGCGAGCTTCGTGTCGAACTCGCCCTCCACCAGCGCGCCACGAATGAAGAGCTCGCGCGCGCGCGCCGGATCCTGCTTGCCGAACGCGACGCGCCGACGCTGATACACGGGCAGGCCATACAGCACGCCGCGCTCGAACGCGCTCACCTGCGCCGCGCGCTTTTCCCAATGCGGCTCGGAAAGCGACTTCTTGAGCAGATGCGCGCCGACCTTCTCGAGCCATTCGGGCTCGATCTTCGCAATGCAGCGCGCGTAGAGGCGGCTCGTCTCGACGAGCTCGGCGGCCACCACCCAGCGCCCCGCCTTCTTCACTAGCGCCGAACCCGGCCACAAGTGGAACTTGATGCTGCGCGCGCCGAGGTAATGCGGTTCGTCGTCGGCCTTCAAACCGATGTTGCCGAGCAGGCCCGTGAGCAGCGCGTGATGGATCTGCTCGTACGTCGCGTCGGCCTCGTTGATGCGCCAGCCGTGCTCGCGCACCACGGTCAGCAGTTGCGAGTGCACGTCGCGCCATTCGCGCAGGCGCAGATGCGAGAGAAAGTTCGCGCGGCACGAATCGAGCAGTTGGCGGTTGGACTTCTTGTGCGCGACGGCTTCTTCGAACCAGGCCCAGATCTTGAGCCACTGCAGGAACTCGGAGCGCTCATCGGCGAAACGGCGATGCGCCTGGTCGGCCTGCTCCTGCGCCTCGATGGGCCGATCGCGCGGGTCCTGCACGGAAAGCGCGCTCGCGATGACGAGCACTTCGCGCAGGGACTGTTCGTCGCGCGCGCCGAGAATCATGCGCCCCACGCGCGGGTCGAGCGGCAGGCGCGCGAGCTCGCGGCCAAGCGGCGTGAGCGCGTTGTCATCATCGACGGCGCCGAGCTCGTTGAGCAGCTGATAGCCGTCGGCGATCGCGCGCCCCGGCGGCGGCTCGATGAACGGGAACGTCTCGATCGCCGTGAGGTGCAGCGACTTCATGCGCAAGATCACGGCCGCGAGCGACGAGCGCAGGATCTCCGGATCGGAGAAGCGCGGGCGCGCGATGAAATCCGACTCTTCGTAGAGGCGAATGCAGATGCCGTCCGCGACGCGGCCGCAACGGCCCGCGCGCTGGTTCGCGGCGGCTTGCGAAATCGATTCGATCTGCAGCTGCTCGACCTTGTTGCGGTACGAGTAGCGCTTCACGCGCGCAAGCCCGGTGTCGACCACGTAGCGGATGCCCGGCACCGTGAGCGAGGTTTCGGCCACGTTGGTGGCCAGCACGATGCGGCGCGCGTTCGACGACTTGAATACGCGCTCCTGCTCCTGCGCCGAAAGACGCGCGAAAAGCGGCAGGATCTCCGTGTGCGGCGGATGGTGCTTTCTCAGCGCCTCGGCCGCGTCGCGGATCTCACGCTCGCCTGGCAGGAATACGAGCACGTCCCCGGGGCCTTCGCGGCAGAGTTCGTCGACGGCGTCGACGATCGCCTCCATCAGGTCGCGGTCGGTGTCGCGTTGCGACTTGCCGCCTTTTTCACGTCCGGTCGTGCCCTGCGCGGCCTTCACCGCCGGGCTGTCCTCTTGCACCGGCCGATAGCGCACCTCGACGGGATAAAGACGCCCGCTCACCTCGATCACGGGCGCCGGCTTCTCCTCGCTGCCGAAGTGGCGTGCGAAGCGGTCGGCGTCGATGGTCGCCGAGGTCACGATCAGCTTCAGCTCGGGCCGGCGCGGCAGGATCTCCTTCAGATAGCCGAGCAGGAAGTCGATGTTCAGGCTGCGCTCGTGCGCCTCGTCGATGATGAGCGTGTCGTAGGCCTTGAGCAGCGGGTCGGTTTGCGTCTCCGCTAGCAGGATGCCGTCGGTCATGAGCTTGACCGAAGCGCCCGGCGAAAGATTGTCGGTGAAGCGCACCTTGTAGCCGACCACTTCGCCGAACGGTGTCTGCAGTTCTTCGGCGATGCGCCGCGCCGTAGCCGAAGCCGCGATCCGGCGCGGCTGTGTATGGCCGATGAGGCCCGTGCCGCCCGCACCGAGCCCGCGGCCCAGCGCGAGCGCGATCTTCGGCAATTGCGTGGTCTTGCCCGAGCCCGTCTCGCCGCACACGATCACGACCTGGTTCTGCTCGATCGCGCGGGCGATTTCCTCGCGGCGGCCGGACACCGGCAGCGCTTCGGGGAACGTGATGGGGGGCACCGGATTGGGCTCGACGCGCGCACGCGGCGCTCGCGACGCGCGCGCCTGCCGGTCATCGCGCGGCGGATGTTCACGCTCGACTTCGCTGCCGGGGCGAGGCGCGTTGTCGGATTTCGCCTTGGCGGGTCGTTGCTGATTCGCCGGGTTCGGCTGACTCGGCTGACTCGGCTGACTCGGCTGACTCGGCTGGTTCGGCTGATTCCGCTGATTCCGCTGATTCCGCTGATTCCGCTGGTTCGGCTGGTTCGCCGGGTTCGGCTGATTCGGCCGCTGCGCGCGCGGCGATGGATCGTGTGCCGTCGCGGCTCGTGTATCGCGAGCGTCGTCGCGACGTTTCCGTGATTCGCCTCGCTGCTCTGCCCGTCGATCGTCGCGTGGTTGCGCCGGCTGCGTGCTACCGCGCTCCACTCGCATGTCGCGACGCGCTTCACCGCCGCGTCGTGCGCCCTGCGCTTCGCTTTGCGCTGGCGGCGCGGGCTTCGTTTCGCTTCGCTGCTGCGCACGCGGTTCGGCGCGCGGGGACGTCTGCGGTTTTGACCGCTCTCGGGCCTGCGCACGCTCTGCCTGCACGCTCTCCGGCTCGCTGCCCTGCGCGCCCTTATGCGTCGACGCCGTGCGCTTGTCCTGCACGCGCGCGCCACCCAGCGCGCCGCCGCCCACGAGCGCGGCAAGCCGGTCCGTCGACGCGAGCTTTTGCCTGTCGCCGTACTTCTGCGACGCGCTCTTCTCTTTTGCGCCGTCCTGCGCCGATTCCTTCCCGGCCGGGGTGTTGCTGCCCTGCGCCGAGGCAGGTCTTTTGGGTACATTCGACATGGGGGCGCATTATAATCCCGGGCATGAATTCCCAAACCGACCTCGTCCCCGCCACCGCCGGCGCGCCGGCCTCGGCCGCCGCTGCGGATCCCGCCTCGCAGCTCCTCGCGCAGCACGCGCAGTTCGTCGACTGGATGCGATCGGTCGCGCCCTACATCCACCGCTTTCAGGGCAAGACGTTCGTGGTGGGCTTCGGCGGCGAGGTCGTGCACCAGAACCTGCTCAACGCGCTCGCTGCCGACATCGCGCTGCTGCAGGCCATCGGCATCCAGATCGTGCTCGTGCACGGCTCGCGCCCGCAAGTCGAGGAGCAGATGAGCCTGCATGGTGTCGAATCCGAGTTTTCGCACGGCATGCGCATCACGAATGCCCGCGCGCTCGAATCCGCAAAAGAAGCCGCGGGCGAAGTGCGCCTCGACATCGAGGCCGCGATCAGCCAGGGTCTGCCGAACACGCCGATGGCGCACGCGCACATCAGCGTGGTCTCGGGCAACTTCGTGACGGCGCGTCCAGTCGGCATTCTCGACGGCGTCGACTTCCAGCACACGGGCGTCGTACGCAAGATCGACGCCGATTCGATCCGCCATTCGCTCGCAAGCCGCAAGCTCGTGCTGCTCTCGCCGCTCGGCTTCTCGCCCACGGGCGAGGCGTTCAACCTCTCGATGGAAGACGTCGCCTCCGCGGCAGCCATCGCGCTGCGCGCCGACAAGATCATTTTCCTCACGGAAACGCAGGGCCTTCTCGACGAAGAAGGCGAACTGATCCGCGAATTGTCGCTCGACGACGCCTACAAGCTGCAGGAAAGCGGCACCGTGCTCGGCGACGCGGGCTTCTATCTGAAGCACTCCATTCGCGCCTGCCGCGGCGGCGTGGGCCGCGCGCACATCATTCCGTACGCGCTCGACGGCAGCCTCCTGCTCGAACTGTTCCTGCACGACGGCGTGGGCACCATGATCTCGTACGAGAACCTGGAAAGCCTGCGCGAAGCGACGCCCGACGATGTGGGCGGCATTCTCACGCTGATCGAGCCGCTCGAAACAGA
>NZ_DATJWR010000114.1:0-9877 GCF_035501035.1 Paraburkholderia sp. | reverse complement strand
CGGCTTCGACTCGGCGAGCGCGTCCTCCGATTCGATCGACATGGTCGACGCCTTCGCGGGCCTGCCGGCCACCGCGCTCACCGAGAGCACGGCGGACGCGCAGGAGGTGTACGTCGAAAGCATCCAGAAGTGGTTCGAGGTCCGCCGCCAGTACATCCAGTGGGTGGACGGCCACCTCGCGCAGATGCAGATCGCAACCGACATCACCACGCGCAAGCAGGCACAGGAATTGGCGCGCCAGCAGGACGAAAAACTGCAGTTCACGAGCCGCCTGATGACGATGGGCGAAATGGCGTCGTCGCTCGCGCACGAGCTGAACCAGCCGCTTGCCGCGATCAACAACTACGCCTCGGGTACGGTCGCGCTCGTGAAGTCGGGCCGCGCCGCGCCCGAGAACCTGCTGCCCGTGCTCGAAAAAACGGCCCAGCAGGCCGTGCGCGCGGGCATGATCATCAAGCGCATCCGCGAGTTCGTGAAGCGCAGCGAGCCCAAGCGCCAGGCCACGCGCGTGGCCGACATCGTCGCCGACGCCGTGGGCCTCGCCGAAATCGAGGCGCGCAAGCGCCGCATCCGCATCGTCACCGACATGCGCTCGCGCATGCCTGTGATCTACGTCGATCCGGTGCTGATCGAGCAGGTGCTCGTCAACCTTCTGAAGAACGCGGCCGAAGCCATGGCCGATGCACGCCCGAATGCGATCGATCCCGTGATCCGCGTGATCGTGAAACGCGAAGGCGGGAACGTGTGCATCAGCGTCGTCGACCAGGGCCCGGGCGTGGATGAAGCCACCGCCGAGCGCCTCTTCGAGCCGTTCTACAGCACCAAGTCCGACGGCATGGGCATGGGGCTGAACATTTGCCGTTCCATTATCGAATCGCACCGCGGGCGTCTCTGGGTGGTCAACAACGTCGAAACCGACGGCCACATCAGCGGCGCAACGTTCCATTGCAGTCTGCCCATCGGCGAATCGGACAACCCCTCGCGGAACACCGAAGAACCGACTCCACAAACAGTTACGGGAGAGCCATGAACAGCCCAGTCACCACCCAGGAAACCGTCTTTGTTGTCGATGACGACGAGGCCGTACGAGACTCCCTGCGCTGGCTGCTCGAAGCGAACGGCTACCGCGTTCAGTGCTTCAATAGCGCGGAGGAGTTCCTCGAGGCGTACCAGCCGGCGCAGCAGGCCGGGCAGATCGCCTGTCTGATTCTGGACGTGCGCATGTCGGGCATGAGCGGTCTCGAGCTGCAGGAGCGTCTGATCGCCGAAAACGCGTCGCTGCCGATCATCTTCGTGACGGGCCACGGTGACGTGCCGATGGCCGTCTCGACCATGAAGAAGGGCGCGATGGACTTCATCGAGAAGCCGTTCGACGAAGCCGAGCTGCGCAAGCTCGTCGAGCGCATGCTCGACAAGGCGCGCAACGAAAGCAGCAACGTGCAGCAGCAGCGCGCCGCCGCCGAACGCCTCGGCAAGCTCACGGCGCGCGAGCACCAGGTGCTCGAACGGATCATCGCGGGCCGCCTGAACAAGCAGATCGCCGACGATCTCGGCATCAGCATCAAGACCGTGGAGGCGCACCGCGCCAACATCATGGAGAAGCTCAACGTCAACACGGTCGCGGACCTGCTGCGTCTCGCGCTCTCCAACAAGCCGCAACAAGCGCAACAGTAAGCACGCCGTCGTTACTGTCTTCTCGCCCTGTTGGCGCGCCGCGGCGCGCGCGAACAGGGCGAGCGGCCTGCCGCCGCAACCTTCCCGTCTCCCCCTTCATCGCCCATTGCGGTCTGAGTGCGCCCGCCGCGCGGGTATAATGTCGGCCTTCGCCGTGGTGCCCGCCCGCGCGCTTCGCGCGCCAGTCCCCGCGCCCACGCGTGCCCGCATCGCCCACTCTCGATCTCGACCGACCATGACTGCCACCCTCATCGACGGCAACGCCCTCTCCAGGAAACTTCGCGCCGACGTCGCCACGCGCGCCGCCGCCCTCACCGCCCGCGGCCATCAGCCGGGCCTCGCGGTCGTGCTCGTGGGCGACAATCCGGCGAGCGAAGTCTACGTGCGCAACAAGATCAAGGCCTGCGAAGACAACGGCCTTCATTCGTCGTACGACCGCTATCCCGCATCGCTCTCCGAAGCGGATCTGCTCAAGCGCATCGACGAGCTGAACCGCGACCCGAAGATCCACGGCATCCTCGTGCAACTGCCGCTGCCGAAGCACATCGACAGCCACAAGGTGATCGAGGCGATCGCGCCCGAGAAGGACGTGGACGGCTTCCACGTTGCCAACGCCGGGGCGCTCATGACGGGCCAGCCGCTCTTTCGCCCGTGCACGCCCTACGGCGTGATGAAGATGTTCGATGAGTACAAGATCGCGCTCGAAGGCGCGAACGCCGTGGTGATCGGCCGCTCGAACATCGTCGGCAAGCCGATGGCGCTGCTGCTGCTCGAAAAGGGCGCGACGGTCACGATCTGCCACAGCAAGACGCGTGACCTCGCGAAGCACACGCGCGAAGCGGACATCGTGGTGGCCGCCGTCGGCAAGCGCAACGTGCTGACCGCCGACATGATCAAACCCGGCGCGACCGTGATCGACGTGGGCATGAACCGCGACGACAACGGCAAGCTCTGCGGCGATGTCGATTTCGCGGGCCTGAAGGACGTGGCGGGCTTCATCACGCCGGTGCCCGGCGGCGTCGGCCCGATGACCATCACGATGCTGCTCGTGAACACGATCGAAGCCGCAGAACGTGCGGCAGGCGCGTAACGAACACGCAGAGCGAAGACGCGGAGCGCATCCCGCGTCGTGACGTTCCCGAAGCGGCCCATCCAGGGCCGCTTCTTTTTTTGCACACACCCTCTCGCTGCGACGCGCCGCGTTGCTCTCGTCCTGACCCCTCGCTCGAATCCGGCGCCCGCGCTGCCCAGGCCACGCAAGTCACGATTTCGCCGCCGCACCCTGACATCTGTTAATTTGCTCGGATGCCCCGGTTGGAAAGCGCAACTGGCGCCCCAATAATCGCCCTATCCGGCGCGCGTGGATGCATGCCGCGCGTCCAACCCCTTAACCGCGACAGACAGGAACAGGAAGCATTATGGCTACTACCCCCTCCGACAATCCGCTCCTCGATTTCACCGGGCTGCCGCGCTTTGGCGAAATCCGCCCGGAGCATGTGACGCCGGCGCTCGACGTGCTGCTCGCGAACGCGAAAGCGGCCGTCGAGCGCGCCGCGCAGCCGATCACGCCCGCACAATGGAGCGATGTGGTCGAGCCGGTCGAGCGCGCCACCGAGCCGCTCTCGCGCGCCTGGGGCGTGATCGGCCACCTGAACGCCGTCGCCGACACGCCCGAACTGCGGGCCGCGCACGGCGAGAACCTGCCGCGCGTGACCGAGTTCTGGTCGAGCGTCGGCCAGAACCTCGAGCTCTTCAAGAAGTACAAGGCCATCACCAATCACAACTCGTTCGAGCTGCTCTCGGGCGAGCGCAAGAAGATTCTCGATAACGCGCTGCGCGACTTCCGCTTGTCCGGCGCCGAGCTGCCCGAAGACCAGAAGCCGCGCTTCGCCGAGCTGCAGGAGCGCCAGGCCGCGCTCGCCAAGGCCTTCTCCGACCACGTGCTCGACGCGACCAATGGCTACGCGCTCTACGTGACGAGCGAAGCCGAGCTCGCCGGCCTGCCCGAGGACGTGATCGCCGCCGCGCGCGAAGCCGCCGAGCGCGAAGACAAGGAAGGCTGGAAGTTCACGCTGCACTTCCCCTCGTATTTCCCGGTGCTCCAGTATTCGGAAAATCGCGCGATGCGCGAGACGATGTACCGCGCCTACGTCACGCGCGCCTCGGAGCTCGGGCCTGTCTACGGCGGCGGCAAGGCGGAATGGGACAACACGGCGATCATCGACGAGCAGCTGAAGCTGCGCGCCGAGGAAGCGAAGATGCTCGGCTACAACAACTTCGCCGAGGTCTCGCTCACGCCGAAGATGGCCGAAACCCCGGCCCAGGTGATGAGCTTCCTGGAAGACCTCGCCACGCGCGCGCGCCCGCACGCCGAGAAGGACTGGAAGGAGCTGCGCGAATTTGCCGCGAACGAACTGGGCCTCGCGCAGATCGAGCCGTGGGACATGGCGTTCGCCGCCGAACGCCTGCGCCAGAAGCGCTATTCGTTCTCCGAGAACGAAGTGAAGCAGTACTTCCCGGAAGATTTCGTCCTGCGCGGCCTCTTCAAGGTCACGGAGACGCTCTTCGGCGTGCGTATCCGCGACGACAGCGCACCCGTGTGGAACGACGACGTGCGCTTCTTCCGTGTCGAGAACGCGGACGGCACGCTCGTCGCGCAGTTCTATCTCGACCTCTACGCACGCGAGGGCAAGCGCGGCGGCGCATGGATGGACGACGCACGCTCGCGCCGCAAGCTCGACGGCAACGCCGTGCAGACGCCCGTCGCGTATCTCACCTGCAACTTCTCCGCACCGGTAGGCGGCCGTCCCGCGTGCTTCACGCACGACGAAGTCATCACGCTCTTTCACGAGTTCGGCCACGGCTTGCACCACATGCTGACGCGCGTCGACGAACTGGCGGTGTCGGGCATCAACGGTGTGGAGTGGGACGCCGTCGAGCTGCCCTCGCAGTTCATGGAGAACTTCTGTTGGGAGTGGGACGTGGTGCGCGAGATGAGCTCGCACGTCGAAACCGCAAAGCCGCTGCCGCGCGAGCTCTTCGACAAGATGCTCGCCGCGAAGAACTTCCAGAGCGGTCTCGCCACGCTGCGTCAGATCGTGTTCTCGATGTTCGACATGGCGCTGCACGTGGACTTCGAAGCATCGAAGGGCAAAACCGCGACTGACCTCGCGCGCGAGATCAACGAGCGCTATCACGTCATTGCGCAGGCGCCGTTCTCGCGCTGGCCGAATACGTTCAGCCACATCTTCGCGGGCGGCTACGCGGCAGGCTACTACAGCTACAAGTGGGCCGAGGTGCTTTCCGCCGACGCCTACGCGGCTTTCGAGGAAGCCGCGCAGGCCGCGCAATCGAGCGTGCTCGACGAAGCGACCGGCACGCGCTACCGCAAGGAAATTCTCGAAGTGGGCGGCAGCCGCCCGGCGATGGAGTCGTTCAAGGCGTTCCGCGGCCGCGAGCCGAGCATCGACGCGCTCTTGCGCCACATCGGCATGGAGCAGCCGCCGGCGCAGCACTGAGCACCTGCCAGGCCGCGCGTGCGGCCTGAAGCAACGCAACCGCGCATGGGCCACGACCCATGCGCGGTTTTTTATCGCTTTGCGCGCTATCGATGCAGCCTGAAATCGACGCTTTCGGGCCGCCCTTCGAGCGCGAGCGCCGCACGCTGCGCGGGCTGCCTGCTCACCACCCTGCCCCGGCTCACCACCGCGAGCCGAGGCGCGCGCAGGCGGATTGCCTCGACAGGATCGCCCGCGTCGAGCACCACGAGGTTGGCCGTGCAACCGGGCGCCACGCCATAGTCTTCGAGACCGAGGATCGCCGCGGCGTTCACGCTCACCGCATCGAAGCACGCGCGCGAAGCGTCGGTGCCCGTCAGCTGCGCGACGTGCAGGCCCATGTGCGCAACTTCGAGCATATCGCCCGAGCCGAAGCTGTACCACGGATCCATCACGCAGTCGTGGCCAAATGCGACGTTCACGCCCGCCGCCATCAGCTCGGGCACGCGCGTCATGCCGCGGCGCTTCGGGTAGGTATCGCTGCGCCCTTGCAGCGTGATGTTGATGAGCGGATTCGCGATGGCCGCAACCCCCGCTTCGCGCATGAGCGGAATGAGCTTGCTCGCGTAGTAGTTGTCCATCGAATGCATGGACGTGAGATGCGAGCCCGCCACGCGCCCTTGCAGGCCGAGCCGATGCGTTTGCGCGGCGAGCGTTTCGATGTGGCGCGAGAGCGGATCGTCGGACTCGTCGCAATGCATGTCCACGCGCAGGCCCTTTTCGGCGGCGAACTCGCAGAGCAGGCGCACCGACTCGGCTCCGTCGACCATCGTGCGCTCGAAGTGAGGAATGCCGCCCACCACGTCCACGCCCATGGCGATCGCTCGCTTGAGATTGTCGAACGCGCCCGCGCTGCGCAACAAGCCATCCTGAGGAAACGCCACGAGTTGCAGATCGAGATACTGTGCGACGCGGCGCTTCACTTCGAGTAGCGCCTCGACGGCGAGCAGCCGCTCGTCGCACACGTCGACGTGCGAGCGGATCGCGAGCAGCCCGCGCGCGACGGCCCAGTCGCAATACTGGAGCGCGCGTTCGACGAGCGCCTCCTGCGTGAGATGCAGCTTGAGCTCGCCCCACAGCGCAATGCCCTCGAGCAGCGTGCCGGAGGCGTTCACGCGCGGCAGTCCGTACGAGAGCGTGGCGTCCATGTGAAAGTGCGCGTCGACGAACGGCGCGCTCACGAGCGCACCCGCTGCATCGATCTCCTCGCGCGCCGCAGTGGCGAGATGCGGTTCGACAGCGGTGATGCGGCTCCCCTCGATACCGATATCGACCGTGCGATGCCCGGCCGGATGCGCATGCGCGAGCACCGCGCGGCGAATGATCAGGTCCATCTGCGGCTCCTTGTTCTGGCGACGTGATGTGGCGCTTTCGCGTCGATTCTATCGACGCCGGAATGACGCCGCCAGCGGCACGGCCGCGTCCACGCGGGTCTCACGCGAGCGCGATGCGGCCGTCGTCTTCTTCGGGATCGTCGTCGAAAAGCGCGAACTGGCCGCGCAGCGCGGCGTTCTCCTCTTCGAGCCGCACGCCGACACCGAGCAGACGCACCGCCAGCTTGCGGCGCGCAAGCCCCTTTTCGAGCAGCAGCAGCATCGTGCGCACGTTGGTGGCGTCGGCCACGCACTCGACCGTCGTGCGCTGGAAGTTGGCAAAGCGGATCTTCACGAAGAGCTTGCGTACCGCGTGCGCGCAGCCCGCACGCTCGATGCGCGCATCGAGCTGGACGGCCAGGCGCTTGAGCTCCTCGCTGCACGCTTCGAGCGTGCGCAGATCGTTCACATAGGTCGTCTCGACGCTCACCGACTTGCGCTCCTGATCGGCGCGCACAGGCCGTTCGTCGATACCGCGCGCGAGCTCGTAGAGCCGCTTGCCGAACACGCCGAAATGCCGGTGCAGATCGAACAGCGACCACGCGCGCAACTGCGCGCAAGTCGAGAGCCCGAGCTTTTCGAGCTTCGCCGCGGTCACCTTGCCCACGCCGTGAATCTTGCGCACGGGCAGCGCGGCGACGAAGGCATCGACCTCATGCGGACGCACGACGAAAAGACCGTCGGGCTTGTTCCAGTCGGAGGCGATCTTGGCGATGAACTTGCTCGGCGCCACGCCCGCCGAGACCGTGACGCCCACGCTCTCGCGCACGCGCGCCCGGATTTCCTCGGCGATCAGCGTGGCGCTGCCCTTGCAGCGCGTGGCGTGCGTCACGTCGAGATAGGCTTCGTCGAGCGAGAGCGGCTCGACGTCCTGCGTGTAGTCGCGGTAGATCGCCATGATCTGGCGCGAGGCGGTGCGGTACTTTTCCATTGCCGTGGGCAGGATCAGCAGTTCCGGACACTTGCGCATGGCAAGCGCCGACGACATTGCCGAATGAATGCCGAAGCGCCGCGCCTCGTAGTTGCAGGTGGCGATCACGCCGCGCTGGTCGGGCCGTCCGCCCACTGCGAGTGGGCGCCCGCGCAGCGAAGGATCGTCGCGCATTTCGACCGACGCGTAGAAGCAGTCGCAGTCGCAATGAATGATCTTGCGAGCGACGGCGGCAAAGGCCGCGGCCGAACGCCCCGGTTCGGGCGCGGCCGGCGGCGCGAGGTCGGAAAAAGGCGCGTTCACGGTTCCGATACTGTACAAAAACACAGTGCCATTATCAAGATGGCTGTCTGCACCCTGCCCCCATTGCCGTACCGCAGCCGATCGGCCCGACCGTACCTGTACGGCGGGACGGGCATGCCTATACTCGTGCGGATTGATCAATCCATGAAAGGGAAATCGATGAAGACGATCGGCGTGATCGGGGGGATGAGTTGGGAATCGTCCGCCGAGTACTACCGGCTACTGAACCGTCATGCGAAGGCGCGTCTGGGCGGGCATCACAACGCGCGCAGCCTGATGGTGACGGTGGACTTTGCGCAGGTCGAGGCGCTACAGCGCGCAGGCGACTGGGACGCGCTCGGCGCGCAGATGGCCGAAGCGGCGCTGCAACTCGAGCGCGGCGGCGCAGATCTCGTGCTGCTCGCGACGAACACGATGCATCGCGTGTGTGGGGCAATCGAGTCCACCATTTCGGTGCCCTTCCTGCATATCGCGGACCCGACCGGCCGGGCATTGCGTGCGGCGGGCGCGACGCGCGCGGGCCTCATCGGCACACGCTATACGATGGAGCAGGAATTCTACGTGGGGCGACTGCGCGAAGCGCATGGCATCGAAGCCATCGTGCCGAACGAGCATGATCGCGCGGACGTGCATCGCATCATCTACGACGAGTTGTGTCACGGCAAGGTGGATGCACAATCGCGGCGCGTCTATCAGCGCGTGATCGAAGACCTCGCTGCGCGCGGCGCGCAGGCGGTCATTCTCGGCTGCACCGAGATCACGTTGCTGATCGGTCAGGATGACTCGGTGCTGCCGGTGTTCGATACGACAGCGCTGCATGCGCAAGCGGCGGTGGATTGGGCGATTGGTGGGTGAATCCAGGCGGCGGGAAATGCAAAAAGCCCGCAAGATTTGCATCTTGCGGGCCTCAGGAATTCTTCTCAACGAACGCTCGTTACACGCAGAAAAACGTATTGGTTGCGGGGGTAGGATTTGAACCTACGACCTTCGGGTTATGAGCCCGACGAGCTGCCAGACTGCTCCACCCCGCGTCCGTCAGAGAAAAGAAGTATAAGGCTTCGAGGCCGCCACGTCAAATATCTTTTTCAAGCACGCGGCACATTACGTGCTCGAACACTGCAGCGCGACGTATACAAGCGCCAAGCAAGCGCCCTCGTCGAGCGCGACGCCCCCTTGCCAAATTAATTCGGACAACCTGGCAATCCTTGCCGTGCATCGGGCTCGACCAGCGGCCGCAACTCATCGGCCCATTCGAGCCACATCTCCTGGGTGCGAATGCCCGCCTTCAGGATCGCGTATTGCAACTGCTGCCCGCGCGTGAGCGAAGGCGCGCTAAAGTCGCGCTGCTCGATCTCGCGGTATAGCGCGAGCCGTGCGCGATTTTCGTCGATGAGCCGCGCCAGTTCTTCCGCGAGGCCGAGCGGCCCGATCACGGCGTCGGCGCGCAGCTTGAGCAGGAACGCGCTACGCGAATCGGGGCCGAGCACCGTCTCGCGTGCCCAGCGCGCCACCTCATCGCGCCCCACCGGCAACACGCAATACACCTTCTTGCGCGTCGCCGCGGCCGTCTCGTCTTCCACGACCGACACCCACCCCGCTTCGACCATCCGACCCAGCTCGCGATAAATCTGCTGATGCGTGGCATGCCAGAAGTAGCCGATCGCGCGATCGAAACGGCGCGCAAGGTCGTAGCCCGACGAAGGCTTTTCCAGCAAGGCGATGAGGATGGCGTGCGGCGTCGACATGCGGCGATTCTAAACCAGACTTCGATCGGTCCTGCCGCTGTTATGGAGCGAATTCTTCCACTATGCAACTGGTTGCATAGTGGCAACGCCTTTGCTATGTTTAGTCCTGCCGGCCGGCGCGGCGATGCAACGTCACGCGGCCATCGCGCCGGCGCAAGGAAGAACACGACGGCGGCCACACCCGGCCGCCGCCCCAGTCAAGGAGATATGGATGTCCCTGCCCGCCGTGCTGCGCCGCGGCCTGTCGATTCCGGTCGTCGGCTCGCCGCTCTTCATCATTTCGAATCCCGATCT
>NZ_DATJWR010000113.1:0-2672 GCF_035501035.1 Paraburkholderia sp. | reverse complement strand
ACGCGCTGCTCGCGCTCGCGCTGCTGGCGGCCGGCTGCTTCTGGCTCGTGCAGCGCCCGAACTTCACGCTGCGCGAGATCCGCATCGAAGGCGACACCGAGCACATCAACGCGCCCACCGTGCGCGCGAGCGTGGTCGGCCGGCTGAAGGGCAACTTCTTCACCGTCGATCTCGATACCGCACGCCAGGCGTTCGAGCAGATGCCGTGGGTGCGCCACGCGAGCGTGCGCCGCGTGTGGCCCAATGCGCTGGCTGTCACGCTCGAAGAGTACAAACCGTTGGGCACGTGGGGCAGCGATCAGCTGGTGAGCACCGACGGCGAACTGTTCACCGCGAACCAGGGCGAGCTCGACGAGGAACTGCCCGCGTTCGACGGACCGGACGGCACCGCGCCCGAAGTGGTTGCGCGCTACCACGACTTCGAGAAGTGGTTCGCGCCGCTTGGGCTCGTGCCCGACGAGGTGACGCTCTCGCCGCGCTACGCGTGGACGGTGAAGCTCTCGAACGGCATGCAGGTGGAGCTCGGCCGCGAGCGCAATGCCGACACGCTCGGGGAGCGCACGCACCGGCTCATCGCGGCGTGGTCGGCGCTCACGCAGCGGTGGGGCAAAGAAATCGAATATGCGGACTTGCGCTATCCGAATGGGTTCGCGATACGGGCGGCCGGCATGCGCTTCATCAGCGACACGCCCGCCCCGGGCAAGAAGTAACAGGACATCACACGCAACGAGCACGATATGAGTAAAGACTATAAGGATCTGCTGGTCAGCCTCGACATCGGGACGTCGAAGGTGGTGGCCGTCGTCGCCGAACTGAAGGGCGAAGGCCACTACGAGGTGATCGGCCTTGGCCAGAGCGAATCGAAAGGTCTCAAGAAGGGCGTGGTGGTGAACATCGAGGCCACGGTGCAGTCTATCCAGCGTGCGCTCGAAGAAGCGGAACTCATGGCCGACTGCAAGATCACTAACGTGTTCACCGGTATTGCAGGCAGCCACATCCGCAGCTTCAACTCGAGCGGCATGGTCGCCATCAAGGAGAAGGAGGTCACGCAGGCCGACGTCGCGCGCGTGATCGAAACGGCGAAGGCGATCAACATTCCGACCGACCAGCAGGTGCTGCATATCCTCACGCAGGAATTCATCATCGACGGCCAGGAGGATGTGCGCGAGCCCATTGGCATGAGCGGCATTCGCCTCGAGGTGAAGGTGCACATCGTGACGGGCGCGGTGAGTGCAGCGCAGAACATCGTGAAGTGCGTGCGCCGTTGCGGGCTCGAAGTGAACGACCTGATCCTGCAGCCGCTCGCCTCGTCGCTGGCGGTGCTCACCGACGACGAGAAGGAACTGGGTGTGGTGCTCGTGGACGTGGGTGGCGGCACGACCGACATCGCGATCTTCAGCGAAGGCGCGATCCGCCATACCGCGGTGATCCCGATCGCGGGCGACCAGGTGACGAGCGACATCGCCATGGCACTGCGCACGCCCACGCCCGACGCGGAAGACATCAAGGTGAGCTACGGCATCGCGAAGCAGGCGCTCGCCGATCCGGACGAGATGATCGAAGTGCCGGGGCTTGGCGAGCGCGGTCCGCGCACGCTGTCGCGCCAGGCGCTCGCGGCCGTGATCGAGCCGCGTGTGGAGGAGCTCTTCTCGCTCGTGCAGCAGGTGGTGCGCGAGTCGGGTTACGAGGAGCTGCTGAGCTCGGGCGTCGTGCTCACGGGCGGCGCCGCGATGATGCCGGGCATGGTGGAGCTGGGCGAGGACATTTTCCTGAAGCCGGTGCGCATTGGCGTGCCGGAATACGCGGGCGGGCTTGCCGACGTAGTGCGCAATCCGCGCTACTCGACGGCGATGGGTCTGCTCGTGGAGGGCCGCTCGCAGCGCATGCGCGGGCGCAAGGTTGCAGTGCAGTCGGGGTCGATGGGGCAGGTCTTTTCACGCATGAAAGACTGGTTCCTCGGCAACTTCTGAGCGGGACACGTAATTCGCAGTACAGGGTTCGAAAATCGCGCTGGTGACGGCGGCTAGCGCGCAGTGGAAGGTTGCCCGATCTTCCACTGGATAACGGCCGAGGAGCGGAATCTTTTTCTTGACGGAGGCAACATGGAATTCCAGATGCTGGAAACGGAAACCAACGGCACCATCATCAAGGTGGTAGGCGTTGGTGGAGCTGGCGGCAATGCCGTGCAGCACATGATCAACCGCGGCGTGCAAGGCGTCGACTTCATCGTGATGAACACGGACGCACAGGCGCTCTCGCGCTCGCGTGCATCGTCCGTGATCCAGCTCGGCAACACCGGCCTTGGCGCCGGCGCGAAGCCGGAGATGGGGCGCGCGGCCGCAGAAGAAGCACGTGAGCGCATCGCCGACGGCCTGCGCGGCGCGCACATGGTCTTCATCACCGCCGGCATGGGCGGCGGCACCGGCACGGGCGCGGCCCCGGTCGTCGCGCAGATCGCCAAGGAAATGGGCATCCTGACCGTTGGCGTGGTGAGCAAGCCGTTCGAGTTCGAAGGCGGCAAGCGCATGCGTGTGGCGGAAGCCGGCTCGCAGCAACTGGAGGATCACGTCGACTCGCTGATCGTCGTCCTGAACGACAAGCTGTTCGACGTGATGGGCGATGACGCCGAGATGGACAAGTGCTTCCAGTGCGCGGACGACGTTCTGAACAAC
>NZ_DATJWR010000112.1:0-2651 GCF_035501035.1 Paraburkholderia sp. | reverse complement strand
GCGGCGCCGCCGCGCGTGGAGGTGGCCGATACCGTGGGCGCAGGCGACGCTTCCATCGGCGGGCTGCTGTTCAGCCTGATGAGCGCGCCGCAACGCGACTGGCGCCAGCATCTGGCGTTCGCGCTCGCGGCGGGGGCGGCCGCGTGCCGCCGGCCCGGCGCGCATTCGCCGACGCTCGACGAAGTCGTCGCGCTGCTCGCCGACTGACGTGGCGCATCGCCCCTCGCGGGCGCGGCGCGGAGCTGACACGAAAGCGCCGCGCCGCCGTCATATCCATGCCCCGCAGCCACGCGGGCAACGTGCTAGCATGGAATTTCCCTCCTGTTGCGGACGACGCGCGAAGCTCTCGCGACCCAACCTGCGCGGCTCGACTTACTACACGGCGGCCTGCGCGGCCCGAGGGTTTTCCTTCCACAAGGAGCACGTTATGGACGACGTCACCTACACCAAGGGGATCTACACGGCCGTCGCCACCGTTCGGCCCATGAACGCCGGCCAGTACCAGGGCCTGGTCTCCCTGGCGCGCGATGACGGCGAGGAACTCGAAAACGCGGTCTATGAAGTGGAGGCCGCCTCGGGCACGCCGGAAGAGGCTCTTGAAGAGGCCAAGGCGCTGGCGCACCGCATCCTTGGCGAGCTCGAACTGTAGGTCGCAGTCGCCCCGCCTTGCGCGGACCGGCGAACCGACGAACCGGCTGGAGGTAATCATGGCCGAACAGCTCTTTCTCTACGGCGTCTACGCCATCCACGTGCATCCGCTCGAACTGCAGGGCGCTCGCTGGGACGCCGAGTATCAGATCACGCATCGCGACAAGGCCGTGCAGCCGTGGATCACGATCGGCGGCAACGCGGGTTTCGAAGCGCCCGAGCGAGCCGTGGACGCCGCGCGCCGCCAGGCCATCGCCGACATCGAACACGGCGCGGGCATTCCGAAGCCGCACGCGTTTCCTTAGAACGCACGCGCGTCTACGTCGCTTGTCGCTCGTCGCTTGCGCCGGCGCCATGCCAGCGAAGCGGCGGCGCGTCATGTCCGCCTGTCCACTGCCGTAGGCTGCAGTCGTGCGCGCTCGCCGCATCGCGTGGTCGAGCGCACGACTCCCGGCTTGTCCTGTCCCTTCGGCATTGCTACGCTCCTCTCCTCACAACAGATCCGCAGGGACCACCATGACGTCCGAGACGCCGGAGCGCTTCGCGAACCAGGAAGCCGCCCAGGAAACCGAAGCGGCCCCGCAGAATTCACCGGGCGTGGACATGGCGGCCTGCCAGGCCGAGCCGCCCGGCCGCGCGGCGAGGCGCGGCGCGCCGCGCAAGTTGCGCCTCGGCTCGCGCGAGGTGCTCGTCTACGGCATGCCCGTGCGGACCTGGGGCGACTTCTATCACTCGGCGCTCACCATGCGCTGGCCTACGTTCTTCGCCTCGCTCGCGGGCGTCTTCATGTTGCTCAACGGCGTGTTCGCCTGCCTCTACCTGCTCGGCACCGCGCCCATCGCCCACCAGTACCCCGATGGCTTCCTCGGCGCCTTCTTCTTCAGCGTGGAAACCCTCGCCACCGTCGGCTACGGCGACATGCATCCGCAAACGATCTACGCGCATATCGTCGCCACGTTCGAAATCTTCGTCGGCATGTCGGGCGTCGCCTTGGCCACCGGCCTCGTGTTTGCGCGCTTCTCGCGTCCGCGCGCCATGATCATGTTCGCGCGCAACGTGGTGGTGCATCCCATCGAAGGCCGCATGACGTTGATGGTGCGCGCCGCCAACGCCCGCCAGAACGTGATCGCCGAAGCGGGCGCGAAGCTGCGCCTGATCCGCATCGAAATTTCTTCGGACGGCTATCGCCTGCGCCGCATCCACGACCTCAAGCTCGTGCGCGACCAGCATCCCCTCTTCACGCTCGGCTGGAATCTCATGCACGTGATCGACGAGTCGAGTCCGCTCTACGGCGTCACGCCCGAAATGCTCGCGAGCCAGCACGCCACGCTGCACGTCGTGATCGAGGGCTCCGACGAGTCGACCGCGCAAATCATGCAGGCGCGCTACAGCTGGTCCGACCGGCACATCCGCTGGCAGCACCGCTACGTCGACCTGATGAGCGACGCGGACGGCGTGAGCACGATGGACTACACGCACTTTCACGATGTCGTCCCGTTCGACGGGAAGACAGCCTACGTGGCACGCGTGGTCTGACGGACTCGCGCGAAGATCGATCTAAACCGGTCAGATGCTCGCGCGGAGGAAATCTCTCTCCAGAATCTCGCTATCGTGGGCAGCCTCTCGCGCGAAAGACCAGTGACGCCGGAGAGTTAGCAAAAAATTTCCGTCATTGGCGAGAAAAAATAGAGTCTCTTCGCCGCCCTTCGAAGGAGGGTAGCGCGATAGCAATAAATTGGAGACTCCCCCATGACCGCGCGCCCCGCGTTTGGCGACTCGCCTGCTTCGCCGCCTCTTGCCGACTACCGCCTCACCGACAACCTCACCGCCACACGCGGCCGCATCTTCCTGACCGGCACCCAGGCGCTGATCCGCCTCGCGCTCATGCAGCGCGCGCTCGACCGCGCGCACGGGCTGAACACCGCTGGCTTCATCAGCGGCTATCGCGGCTCGCCGCTCGGCATGGTCGACCAGCAGGCCTGGAAGGCGAAGAAGCTGCTCGA
>NZ_DATJWR010000111.1:0-23688 GCF_035501035.1 Paraburkholderia sp. | reverse complement strand
GCGTGCGCGCGCTCGCCCACGTTCACGTCGATGTCGAGCCGGTCGCCGCCCGCGATGCCTGCGGGCGGATGCACGATCACCGCGTGGCAGATTGCATCGCCTTCGGGGTAGAGCGGGCGTTGCACGCGCAATGGCCCGACGTGCAGGCGATGCGCGAGCGTCGTGCGCTCGCCGTGGCGCGCGAAGCCGAGTTCGAGTTTCGCGGCCCATTCCTGATGAGCGGTATTGCGCAGCGTGGCGTTGGCGAGCGCGGCGTGATCTTCGTGAAGCGACATGCGTGGCGAGGGGAAAAAGCTGGATTGGCGTCGAGGATAGCACGTGGACTCACGCGTACAGGTCAGGCGCCAGGCAGCCTGCGCGCGAGTAGCGATTGCATGTCGCGACGGCCGTCGACGATCAGGTAGATAACAATCTGCGTGTCCAGGGCGCGATAGATCACGCGATAGGGCTTGCACGACGCTTGCCGGTATTCCGTGATTTCCACGGCAGCGCGTTCCTTCTGGCGCAAGCGGCGCTTCTTGATGACGGAATTGATCGGAATTGAGACTTTTTATGGTCCTCGTGCAAGGCGCTGACGCTCGTCTTCCTCAAGGCTCATAGCGGATTACCGGGGAGCGTGCCGGCGACGTTCCCTGTTTTGAAGGCGGTCGTTGCGGTATCGCGAACGTGGTCGGCTGTTCAGGGTCGTACGAATAAACGAAACGCGCCGCAGGCTCGCAAAATCGCGACCTTCAGCGACGGGGGCGGCTAGAGCCGGGCGCGTGCGCGATTCCGGGCAGGGCGGCGGTGAGCGTCGTCAATGCAGGCGTCGAATCGTTCGTGCGCGCCGCTCGAGCTTGCCGGCAAGCTGCGCGTCAATAAGGTGAGCCCGGGCTGGGTAGCCGAGACCTTGCAGGCGATGGGGCGGGAACCGGATGACGGTGTGCCGGCCCCGGTGGTCGCGCCAGCGTTCCGCAAGTGCGTGGTGGAAGACATCACCGGCCAGGTGGTGTCGGCCGCGTTGAGTCCGCAGTAGCGCAAACCTGTGCGATGACGGGCGCGCCGCTTCCGGACCGGGATTTCGTTTCCGATGCGCAGCTACGCTTCGATGCGCTCGCAACCTATCAGGTTACGCTGAAATCGACATCGGCGGGAGCGCAAACGGTCGAGGTACGCTATGGCTACCTCAAGCCGGGCTTTGTTCGGATGGACTTCATCCGCTCGCATGCCGGCGCGACACTCACTTACAGCTGTGCATCGCGGAAGGCCACGCTTTGGTCATTCGGTTTCGACACGTTTGCGAGGCTTGACGAAGTGCTTGCCATTGGTACGTTCGAGCAGATCGATGCGACGGCCAATATTGGCGACATAGTTCCCACTTCCGAACTCGATCTCTTGTTCATCGGTCCGGGAGATCTCGCGACGAGCATGGGATTCAAAGGTCGTGGCGAACCGCATCTTGCGACTCGGACCCGCCCGTGATTCCGCCTTTCACGCGCACGTCAAACCGATCTGCCTGAGGTTCAGGCTGCGATAGCGTCACTCGAAGCGCCGATTCGGAACAGCCCGGTCGTGCTTGGCGGTGTTGCACCTACCGCTGATCTGGCTAATGCGATGATCGCACGAGGCTACCGTGTGCTCGTCATGGGCTTCGACTGGTCGCTTCGTCAGCGCGGGATCACATCCGCCATCAGCAGCATCAATCGCTAGCTGTCTCATGTCTGATAACAAGCTGACGGTCGCGTTTCGCGGCCGAACAGCTCGAACGGGTCGGCTCATGCATTTTGCATAAACGGCGCGGCGTAGACTATCGTCGTGGTCGGGCGTGGGACGCAGTGCGGCCAACCCCTGTCATTGCCTCGCGCCCTCACAAGGACACTCGAACGTTGCCCCCGCACTCGATAGCGCCCGTCATGCCCGAAGCCGCTTGCTGGCATCCTTAGCGGCATCCCAGCCCACAGCGAGACCACCACCGATCATGCAAGTGCTGGTCGACGCTGGCGCTTGTCTGCCTTTCGGACAATGGCCGTATGAGCAACATCGGACGCCCCCGCCGGCGGGCTATCGCAACGGCTCCCGGATCTTATGCCCGCTGCAGTCGATAAGATGTGACGGGCTTTTTTCTACCCGTCGGCGCGCCGATCATTGCGACAACCGACGACAAAATCCATGCTGTAGCCGCCGACGAAGTTTTGGAAGATGGACGGTCGGCGCCTTCCTTGCTATCTTCCTCTGCGGTTGCACCGACACTCCGCAACCTCCAGCGACTCCCTCGCTGGGAGCATGTCCTTTTGGGGCCGCCGCATTCCCACAGACGCGGCGGCTTTTTATGGGATTGCGCTCGGCAGGTTGCGGCAACAGGCTCGTGCTGGCGCGCGCGGACCAACGGCGCGCGATGGAGTTCGCGGCTGCTTGCAACCCGCGAACACGACGTGCACGCCCTGTTGCACCAACTGGACGCACCTCGCGCAGAGTCAGGGAACCGCTGCCTGCATGGGCCACCGTAGCCTTCGCAGAGTTGAGGCGGCTCGTGTCGAGCAGCGTTAAGTGTCTGAGATCTTGCTGCAAGCCCGTTTCACCGATTTGGATGCTCTGATGGGTGGCGACGGAGCAGGGTTCGTACGGCGCCCCACATAGCCTTGTTTTTTTCGCTCGAGAATGCATGCCGGTGTCGGTTAGCATGGAGAAAATTTCGACAAGCCTCCGCACCTCCCATAGGATTGATAAGGTTAGCTAATTAAGTAACGTATGCGAGAATACCGTACTTTTGCGCGCGGCAACTGAATCCATGGAGTAATGCTGGCCGGCCATGACACATTGCGGCGACAGGAGGGAATTTGCATGTTCGGCGATTTCATCGAGTTCGCAAGACAAATCCGGCGCAGCGAAGGCTTCAAGAATGCGCTCAATACGCCAGCGCGACTTTCCCTGCATGCGATGCAACGCCTCAACCGTGGCTACTTCGTCATAGAGATCCGCGCAAGTTCAGGATTTTTCTCCGTGATGCAGATCGTGTTATGCATCCTGCTGTATTGCGATGAAAAAAATCTGACGCCGGTCGTTTCCGCGCGCGGCGGCAGTTATGGTGACGCGCAAGGTAAAATCGACTGGCTCGCCGAATGCTTTGAGAACCTCGCGCCGTCGACCGGGCCGGTCGCCGTGAGTTTGCGTTTGCGAACGTCCGTCGTAAGCGATCTCGGCGATCTAGGTTTTCGCCGTTACGAATCAGGCCTTGAGCTCGAGCGGGCAAGCACCCTGTTCCTGTCGCATTATCGGCCAACCGCATCGATCCGCGAGGAAGTCGATCGCATCCGTCGGCGGCTTGGTATCGGCGCCTCGACACTCGGCGTCCATTTTCGCGGCACCGACAAGAGGTTCGAGGCCCATACGATCGAACGGGATGCGCTTTGCCGTACGGTCGAGAGAACGCTTGCCGACGAACCCCAGCTCACCAACATTTTCGTATCCAGCGACGAGCAGGCTTTCCTTGATTTTTTCTTGAACTGGGACTTCCCCGTGCCGGTTAACGTCGCGCCCGCCATGTTGCTCGCGACAGGCGAGAAGCCCGTGCATTTCAGCGGACATCCAGGACTCGCAATCGGCCGCGAGGCACTGGTCGCGAGCCTGCTTCTCGCAAATTGCGGGTATCTGATCAAGACACCTTCATATCTTTCGGCGTGGTCGAAAATCTTCAACCCGTCCCTGCGGGTGAAGCTCGTCGCGCCTCCACGCGAAAATGCATTCTGGTTTCCCGATCGCCAGATTTGGACCGAGCAGATACAGCGCAGTAGCAACCTGGCCCTTCCTGGCAACGACATCGAGGATTCCGACTCGCTTTTTACGGGGAACCGGACGACTGTGTGAGAGGGCGTTGTTGCGTTAATCAGGTGTATGGACCACATGAGCTCTGTGCTTTCGATCTCAGGCGATACGGACGGACTGCGGGCGAGCGAGTGCCGCCATGCGGTTGAGCACACCTGCACGAATCGATACTTCGGTTGCCTGAGAGCCGATCTCACGAGCGCACAGGCAGGAGCCCGTAAGAGTCTTCATCCGGTACATCAGAGTCTCGGCCAGCGAGCGCTGGTGGTAGCCACTGGCCTGCTTCCATTCACGCCCGCTGCTCTTCGCGATTGTGTCGATGGCGGCATTGCGCCAGGCTGCGCCGGGCGTGCTGGCTGGCCACGGCGTCGCACCTTCACGCGGCGGGATCGCCGGGACAGCCCCGCGCTGCTATCTGCGCATGGCACGCCCTGGTGTCGCAGGCACCGTCGCCACCGATGGTATCGATTGCCACGTCAGCGGGAATCTGGTCGAGCAAATCGGGCAGCACTTCGCCATCGCCTTCGTCTTGGTGGGTCATCAGCGCGGCGCAGATCTGGCCCGCGGTCGCGTCAATCGCCAGGTGCGCCTTGCGCCACGTGTGACGTCTGGACCAGCCATGCTTGCGTATCACTCGGCTTCGCCGCGTAGACTTTCAGTCCGGTGCTGTCGATCACCAGATGCAAGGGCTCATTGGGGCGCTGCGTTGGCGGTACGACCTTCAGGATCTGGGCGCGACGGCTCAAGGTCGTGTAGTTCGGGCAAGCCCGGGTAGGCGAGTTCGCGCAGACTGAGCGCGAAGCCCTGCACAGCGCGCAGCGGCAGATGAAAAACCTGTTTGAGGCCGAGCAGCATCTGGATCGCCGTATCACTGTAGACGCGCGGTCGGCCGCGCCTGGCCAAGCCAGCCTCGGATACCTGCGTCAGTACGCTTTCATCAATCCACATGGTCACGTCGCCTCTCGCAATCAAGCCCGCGTTGTATTCCCGCCAGTTCCTGACGCGGTACGCCCCCCTTTGGGCTCGCTTGCCTTGCGTTCGTCCTTGCGCATCTTCTCGGCGAAAAAATCGAGAATCTACTCAGTTCGAAGTGAAGTTAACATCCTGGTCAACCCGGACGTTGCGCGCAAACGTCAAACCGCCGCAACGCGCCCTGATTTCTGCAACAACGCCGTGGGAGAGCGTCCCGCACCCGTCTTTTCGTCTATTGAGGAAACGCTATCGAATGTGATGCTCGATTCGTGTTCTCCGCGTTCCATTTCTCGAATTCATCGGGATTTCCATTTCCCGATGTGTTCGTTGGGATGAATTCGGTAAATTCTGCACGTGCGCCGGGGCTTTAATTGAAGCCGATTATCGAGATCCAATCCCAAAGAACGCGTGGCGGTTGAGCGATTATGCAGTTTCGATAGTCACGGATCCGATAGGGCACCTCGAAAAACCTCCGGTCTTGATAACATTACGTCATCCTCATTAAATCTGAACAGACCTGTTCGCCGATGAGCGCCACCGCAAGTCGATCGGCAGATCATCGACGCGACGTTGGTGCCTGCGCCGAAGCAGCACAACAGCCGGGAGGAAAAGCCGTTGATCGACCATGGCGCGATGCCCGCCGACTGGAAGCCCGCGAAGCGGCGCCAGAAGGATCTGGACGCGACCTGGACGAAGAAGCACGGCAAGAGCCACTGCGGCGATAAGCTGTCGATCAACGTCGACAGGAAGTACAAGTTCATTCGCGAGATCCAGACCGACACGGCCAGCACGCACGATAGTCAGCACTTCGACAAAGTTTTCGATACGAGCAACACGAGCCGGGACGTCTATGCCGATCGAGGCTATCCGTCCGAGGAGCGCGAAGCGTGGCTCAAGCCAAATGGCTTTCGGAACCAGATCCAGAGAAAAGGTAAGTGCAACAAGGCGCTGTCTGCCTGCAAGCAGCGGCGCAACCAGCGGATCGCCAGAACGCGGGCCCGGGTCGAGCATGTGTTCACGATGATCGAGCAGATGGGTGGAAAGTTGATCCGCACGATCAGCCAGGCTCGCGCGAGTTTTGTGATGACGATGATGGCCAGCTACAACCTGAAGAGGCTGGTGTATTTCGCAAAAGCGGGAATTGAGGCTTTCTGACACCCCTGATGGGCGGGATCGCGGGTGCCCGAGGCGATTCGAAGTAAAAACCGCGCGATACCGCTCGTAAGAGCGGTGGCTGGCCGGACAAATCGAGTTGAATGCTGTCGCAATCACCGCGTCGCGCTGGCGTTCGTTGAAAACGCCGGGTTATTCGAGGTTCCCTTTTCTTTTTTTGGCCGGTGAAGCTCCAGTTATCCAGTTACCTTGGGACAAAGGAGATAGAAGGTGAAAGCCATCTTGATCGATCCATATGCTCAAACCATCAGAAAGGTCAGGTGTAACGGCGGCTACCAGCAATTATCCCGGCTCATAGAATGCACGCTGTTTGATGCCGTGCTGCTGCCCAACGGGGATGCGATCTACGTCGACAGCGAAAGGCTCCTCACCCCCATTGCCGAGCGGCGTTTCTGGACCATCCGCAAGTTCTACCCGGGCGAGGCCTTCCCGGGTAAGGGGCTCCTGCTGGGCTCGGACAGTGTTGGCAATTCCACCGCACCGCAGATGCCGGTCGAGGAGCTCAAGGTGCTCGTCACGTTCCTCCGAGAGTCACCCCTGAAGCAGACGCCGCCTGACGGATCGCCCGCCATGCGCGTGATCGGCGTTGCGCATCCAGGGCAAACTGTCCGGATGAGTGCGGGCGGGGACGTGCGGTGCCCGCTTCGCAAGAAAAGGTAAACAGGGACGCCGCGGCGAGGACTGCTGGATTCACGCGGACGTGATACGGGCGACGAGATCGCGATCGGGAGCACGAATGGCGGCTCTTTGGCAACGTTAAGACGTTCTGGCCAGTTCACTGTTGGACCGTAACGGGTTGGCAAGCGCCATCCATGGCCGATTAAATCTACGTAGAATCGTCTTAAAGCTGGTCCTCATTTACCGCAGCGGCCGCTCGCCGCTTTCAGGCCTCAAACCGCAATCAACTCCCGCACGCCATCCGCATCCATGCTCGCGCCTGCGCCCCCTGCCACGATTTCGCCGCGGCTCATCACCCAATAGCGGTCTGCGATGGCCTTGGCGAAATCGTAGTACTGCTCAACGAGCAGCACTGTCAGGTGCATCTCTTCGACGAGCCGGCGCAGCGTGCGGCCAATGTCCTGGATGATCGACGGCTGGATGCCTTCGGTGGGCTCGTCGAGAATCAGCAGTTGCGGATCGCTCATCAGCGCGCGGCCGATCGCGAGCTGCTGCTGTTGGCCGCCCGAAAGGTCGCCGCCGCGCCGCGATTTCATTTCCTTCAGAACGGGAAAGAGCTCATAGATGTGCGCGGGCACGCCGGAGGGCATGCGCTTCTTGCTCGCCGCGCCCACCAGCAGATTCTCTTCGACGGTGAGGCGCGGGAAGATGTCCCGCCCCTGTGGCACGTACGCGAGCCCATCCGCCACGCGCGCATACGTCGGCAGTTTCGTGAGCGCCTCGCCGCGCCAGGCGATCGAGCCGTTCTTCGTCGGCACGACGCCCATCAGGCAGCGCAGCAGCGTGGTCTTGCCCACGCCGTTGCGGCCGAGCAGCACGGTGAGCTGGCCTTCGGGCACGCTCATCGAGACATTGCGCAGGATGTGGCTGCCGCCATAGTACTGGTTCAGCGATTCGATGGTTAGCATGGCTGACAATCTCGAAGGAATCCTAGCGGCCCAGATACGATTCAATTACCGCTTCGTCGCGCTGCACGTCTTCCAGCGTGCCATGCGCGAGCACGCTGCCTTCGGCCATGACCGTCACGCTGCCGGTCTCGCCCGCGAGCGCCGCGACGAACTCCATGTCGTGCTCGACCACCATCATCGAGCAGCTGCCACGCAGGCGGTTGAGCAGCGTGGCGAGCTCCATCGTCTCGTCGTCGGTCATGCCGGCGGCGGGTTCGTCGAGCAGCAGTAGTTGCGGTTTCTGCATGAGCAGCATGCCGATTTCGAGCCGCTGCTTCTGGCCATGCGAAAGCTCGCCCGCGAGGCGCCGCGCGTCGCTTTCGAGCCGGATCACCTCGAGTGTTTGCTCGATTTTCGCCTGCGCTTCGCGGCCAAGTCGCGCGCGCAGCGTCGCGAACCAGCCTTTGTCGGCCTTCATCGCGAGTTCGAGGTTCTCCCATACCGGGTGTTGCTCGAACACCGTTGGCTTCTGGAACTTGCGGCCAATGCCCGCGCGCGCGATGGCGGGTTCGTTCATGCGCGTGAGATCGAGCGTCTGGCCGAGAAAGACCTTGCCGGAGTCGGGCGCGGTCTTGCCGGTGATGACGTCCATCATCGTGGTCTTGCCCGCGCCGTTCGGGCCGATCACGCAGCGCAGCTCGCCCACGTCGATGGTGAGCGAGAGCTTGTTGAGCGCGCGAAAGCCGTCGAAGCTCACGCTCACGTCCTCCAGATAGAGGATCGTGCCGTGCGAAGTGTCGATCGCGCCGGGCTCGACCACGTGCCCGAATTCGGCCACGCCCGAGAGCGTCGGCTTGTCGACGTCGCCGGCTTCGTCGAAGGGATTGTGATTGGGCGGGTCGTTGAGCAGGATGTGTCCGTTCATGGGCGCGGGCTCCGCGTGGTGAGTCTATTTTTGAGGAGTTCGAACAGACCCATGATGCCGTTGGGCAAGAGGAGCGGCACGAGTACGAACATCAAGCCGAGGAAGAACAGCCAGTATTCGGCGAAATGCGCGGTGAAGAAGCTCTTTGCGCCGTTCACGGCGAATGCGCCGATGATCGGCCCGATGAGCGTGCCGCGCCCGCCGACCGCCACCCAGATCGCCATTTCGATCGAATTGCCCGGCGACATCTCGCTCGGATTGATGATGCCGACCTGCGGCACGTAGAGCGCGCCCGCTATGCCGCACAGGATGGCCGAGATGGTCCACACGAACAGTTTGTAGCCGAGCGGGCTGTAGCCGAGGAACATGAGGCGCGTTTCGCCGTCGCGCACGGCGGTCACGACGCGGCCGAGCTTCGAGGTGACGATGGCGCGCGCCGCCAGAAACGCGAGCACGAGCACGGCGAACGTCAGCAGGAACAGCACGGTGCGCGTGCCGGGGTGCGTGATCGGCATGCCCGCGATGCGCTTGAAGTCCGTGAAGCCGTTGTTGCCGCCGAAGCCCGTTTCGTTGCGATAGAAGAGCAGCATCGCGGCGAACGTCATGGCCTGCGTGATGATCGAGAGATACACGCCTTTCACGCGCGAGCGGAACGTGAAGAAGCCGAATATCCAGGCAACGACGGCGGGCACGAGCACGACGAGCGAAAGCGCATACCAGAGGTGCTCGGTGCCTTGCCAGTACCACGGCAGCGCATGCCAGTCGAGGAACACCATGAAGTCGGGCAGGTCGCTGCCGTACTTGCCGTCGTGGCCGATCTCGCGCATCAGGTACATGCCGATGGCGTAGCCGCCGAGCGCGAAGAAGAGGCCGTGGCCGAGACTCAGGATGCCGCAGTAACCCCACACGAGATCGAGCGCGAGCGCGGCGATGGCGTAGCACATGAGCTTGCCGCCCAGCGTCATCGCATAGGCGGAAAGGTGCAGCGCGCTCGATTGCGGCAGCACCAGCGCGCACAGCGGCACGCCCACGCCGATCACGAGGATCAGCACGATGAGCGCGAGCCACGCGCGCGGCGAGAGCAGGGCGGGGCGCGCGGGCAGGCCGAGCGCGTAGGTTTCGGTGCGCTCGCCTGGATTGTGGGGGGCGCCCAGCGTGTGTCGCGTAGACGTGGAAGTGGCGCTCGTCATGTCATGCCTCCGCGCTGCGGCCCTTGAGGGCGAACAGGCCCTGCGGACGCTTCTGGATGAAGAGCACGATCAGCACGAGCACGGCGATCTTTGCGAGCACCGCGCCCCAGAACGGCTCGATGGCCTTGGAGACGAGCCCGAGCCCGAAGCCGCCTATCACGGTGCCCGCGATCTGGCCCACGCCGCCCAGCACCACGGCCATGAACGAATCGATGATGTAGCTCTGGCCGAGGTCGGGCCCGACGTTGCCGATCTGCGAGAGCGCGCAGCCGCCGAGCCCCGCCACGCCCGCGCCGAACGCGAAGGCCCAGGCGTCGACTCGCGCGGTGCGCACGCCCACGCATGCGGCCATGCGGCGGTTTTGCGTCACGGCGCGCACGAAGAGGCCCAGGCGCGTTTTCGTGAGCACGGCCCATGCAATGCCCACCACGATCAGCGAGAAGGCGAGGATCGCGAGCCGGTTGTACGGCAGGATCAGGTTTTGCATGACCGTCACGCCGCCGCTCATCCACGAGGGGTTCTCGACCTCCACGTTCTGCGCGCCGAAGATCATGCGCGTGGCCTGAATGAGGATGAGGCTGATGCCGAACGTGGTGAGCAGCGTCTCGAGCGGGCGGCCGTACAGATGGCGAATCACGAGCCGCTCTATCACGGCGCCGACCAGCGCGGCGGCGACGAACGAGGCGGGAATCGCGAACAGCGGGTACCAGTCGAACGCGCCGGGCGCATAGCGTTGCACGAGCGTTTGCACCACATAGGTTGCGTACGCACCGATCATCAGGAACTCGCCGTGCGCCATGTTGATCACGCCGATCAGGCCGTACGTGATGGCGAGGCCGAGCGCCGCGAGCAGCAGCACGCTGCCAAGCGAGAGGCCGGCGAACAGCGTGCCGGCGATCTCGCTGCGGCGCTGGATCGCGTCGAGCGCGGCGATGCCCTGTTGAGCCGCGGCACGCACGTCGGCGTCGGGTTCGTTCCACGCGCCGCTCGCGTTCTTCGCGACGAGCGGGCGCAGCAGTTCGTACATGTCGAGGTCGTGCCGCGCAGCCACGAGCTTCGCCGCTTCGAGGCGCGTCGCCGCATTCGGATCGTGCAGCGCGGTCATGGCCCAAAGCGTGTCGAGGCGGCGCTTGAGCGCGGGGTCGGTTTCCTTCGCACGTGCGGCGTCGATCATCGGCTTCATGGCCGGATCGGGGTTCTTCAGCAGTGCGGCAATGGCGGCGCGGCGCGTTGCGAGATCAGGCGAGTCGAGCTGGAGGCCCGATACCGCGCCCGCCACTTTCGAGCGCTGCAGGTTGTTCAGCGTGATGGGCTGGGCACTCGTTGCGACGTTCGCCGCGACCGCCTTGCCGGTGGCCGCATCGTGTGCGCTCTGTCCGTCCGCGTCCTGCACGAGCACCTCGCCGGAATCGGTCGCGGTGACGTTGTCTTCGGCGAGCGCCTTCAGGAGCGCGAGCGAGGCGGCGTCGTGCGTCGCAATGAGCTTGTCGATGGCGGCGGATTTCGCGTCGAAGTCGTCGCCGGCGAGCGGGGCGACATCGGCGGGCTCGAGTGCATGTGCGGCCGGGCACAGCACCGCAAAGAGCGCGAGCGACAGCGTGCACGCGCCGAGCGCGCGCCGTGCGCCCGCGTGGGCGAATCTCTTGAGGGAGAGCACCATGATGGTCTTGTCTTCGAGTGAGCCGCGCGCGCGGGCGGCGGCTCGTCAGGCATGTTCATGCATTGCTTCGCGCGCATGAACAGCCAGGAGGCGCGCGCGTTCGCGTCAGGCGACGCGCGAGCGGCGCAGGATGGCGGGAAGCGTGCTCGAGCTGACCACGTCCGGCTTGCCCTCGTTGCCGGCGATGTACGGGCTCCACGGTTGCGCGCGGATTGCGGTCTTCGTCTTCCACACCACGTTGAACTGGCCGTCGGCGCGAATCTCGCCGATCATCACCGGCTTGTGCAGGTGGTGATTGCCGTCCATCGTGAGCGTGAAGCCCGAGGGCGCGGCCACGGTCTGGCCGATCATCGCCACGCGCACCTTGTCGACATCGGTGCTCTTCGCCTTTTCCACGGCCTGCTTCCACATGTGGATGCCGACGAACGTGGCTTCCATCGGATCATTGGTCACGCGTTTGCTGCCGCCCGGCAGGTTGTTGGTCTGCACCCACGACTCGAACTCTTCCTTGAACTTCGTGTTGTTCGGCCCTTTCACCGACATGAAGTAGTTCCACGCCGCGAGGTGGCCGACGAGCGGCTTCGTGTCGATGCCGCGCAGCTCTTCCTCGCCCACGGAAAAGGCGACCACGGGCACGTCCGTGGCTTTGATGCCCTGGTTGCCGAGTTCCTTGTAGAACGGCACGTTCGAGTCGCCGTTGATGGTCGAGACGACCGTGGTCTTGCCGCCCTGCGAGAAGGTCTTGATGTTCGCGACGATGGTCTGATAGTCGCTATGGCCGAACGGCGTGTAGACCTCCTGAATTTCGGTATCCTGAACGCCCTTGGAATGCAGGAAGGCGCGCAGGATCTTGTTGGTCGTGCGCGGGTACACATAGTCGGTGCCGAGCAGGAAGAAGCGCTTCGCGCCGCCGCCTTCGGCGCTCATCAGGTATTCGACGGCGGGAATGGCCTGCTGGTTGGGTGCGGCGCCCGTGTAGAACACGTTGCGCGACATCTCTTCGCCTTCGTACTGCACCGGGTAGTAGAGCAGGCCGTTCAGCTCCTCGAACACGGGCAGCACCGACTTGCGCGAGACCGAAGTCCAGCAGCCGAACACGCAGGCCACCTTGTCCTGGGTGAGGAGCTGGCGCGCCTTTTCGGCGAAGAGGGGCCAGTTCGAGGCCGGATCGACGACCACGGGCTGGATCTGCCGGCCCATCACACCGCCGTTCTTGTTGATGTCGGAGATCGTCATCAACGCGGTGTCTTTCAGTGAGGTTTCCGAAATGGCCATCGTGCCCGAGAGCGAGTGCAGGATGCCGACCTTGATCGGCCCGCTGCCGCTGTCCGCGTGCGCGAACGGCACGCGCCCCGCAACCGCGAGCGCGCCAGACATCGTCCCGAGTTTCAACAGACTGCGACGTTTCATTTATTTGCCCCTTGTCAGTGAAATGAGTCGTGGGTCGTGGCGCATCCCGGGTATGTCTTTTGGCCTCTCGTCGTGCGCGCGCCGCCCGGTGTGTGGACAGTCTTGCCCGCAACCTTCTGCAAGCGTTGTGCCAGCGCGCTCCCAGGGCGCGAAGCTTGCCCCACAAGGCAGACGCCGATGCAGGGCGCATGGGCGGCCGCGCAGCGGGCGGGCGATTGTGGTGCAATGAGATGCATGTTCGGGCGCGCTGCATCGTCTCAGTGCGCGCGTGCATGAACTGGAACGGCGGGTGCGGTGGGGCACGCTGCATCGTTGTGCATGGGGGGCGCGCTCTTTACACTGAGCTTCCCGGAGCGCGTGCTCACCGCGCGCCTGCCGTTTCGCCGTCGTTTGCCGTCTTTCGAGTCGACTCCGCTACCGACCAAGCAAGGAGATGCAGATGAATGCCAGCCTGCCCGATCTGTCCGCGTTCTGGATGCCCTTCACCGCGAACCGCCAGTTCAAGAATGCGCCGCGCCTGTTGATGAGCGCGAAGGGGATGTACTACACGTCGCACGACGGCCGGCAGATCCTCGACGGCACGGCCGGGCTGTGGTGCGTGAACGCGGGCCATTGCCGCGACGAGATCGTCGCGGCCGTGAAGGCGCAGGCCGAGGAGATGGATTTCGCGCCCACGTTCCAGATGGGCCACCCGAAGGCGTTCGAGGCCGCGCAGAAGATCGCGCGCCATACGCCGGGCGACCTCAAGCACATTTTCTTCACGAACTCGGGCTCGGAGGCCGTGGATACCGCGCTCAAGATCGCGCTCGCCTACCATCGCTCGCGCGGCGAAGGCCAGCGCACGCGCTTCATCGGCCGCGAGCGCGGCTATCACGGCGTGGGTTTCGGCGGCATTTCGGTGGGCGGCATCGCGCCCAACCGCAAGGCGTATTCGGGCCAGTTGCTGCCTTCGGTCGATCATCTGCCCCATACGCTCAACATTCGCGAGGCGGCGTTCTCGAAAGGGCAGCCCGCCTGGGGCGCGCATCTGGCCGACGAGCTGGAGCGCCTGTGCGCGCTGCACGACGCCTCGACGATCGCCGCCGTGATCGTGGAGCCCGTGGCCGGTTCCACCGGCGTGCTGATTGCGCCGCAGGGCTATTTGCAGCGGTTGCGCGAGATCTGCGACAAGCACGGCATCCTGCTGATCTTCGACGAGGTCATCACGGGCTGGGGGCGGCTCGGCGCGCCGTTCGCCGCCCAGTACTTCGGCGTGACGCCCGATCTGTTGACCATGGCCAAGGGCACCAACAACGCCGCCGCGCCGATGGGCGCCGTGGCCGCGAGCGCGCGCATCCACGACACGATCGTGAACGGCGCGCCGGGCGGCATCGAACTGTTCCACGGCTACACCTATTCGGGCCACCCGATCGCGGCCGCGGCCGCCTGCGCCACGATCGATCTGTACGAGCGCGAAGGCCTTTTTGAGCGCGCCGCGCAACTCGCGCCCGTGTTCGAGCGCGAGATTCACAAGCTCAAGGGCGAGCCGCACGTGATCGACGTGCGCAATCTCGGGCTCGTGGGCGGCGTGGAGCTGGCGCCGCGCGAGGGCGCGCCGGGCGCGCGCGCATACGAGGCGTTCGTGCGCTGCTACGAGCAGGGCGTGCTCACGCGATACACGGGTGACATCCTCGCGTTCTCGCCGCCGCTCATCGCCGAGGAGGCACAGATCGAGGCGATTTTCTCGACCGTCGCGCGGGTGCTGCGCGAAGTGGTCTGACCGAAATAGCCTGAAAAAGCGCCCTGAAAAAACGGCTCGCAAACGACAAAGGGCGCGGCCGAGGCCGCGCCCTTTGTTTCGTATGGCTGGCGATCAAGGCGTCGGCCATGCACGGTGCGCTCAGTAAGTCGGCACTTTGGGGTCGACCTGGCGCGACCAGGCGTCGATGCCGCCCTGCAGGTTGAACACCTTCGTATAGCCGCGCGATTCGAGGAACATCGCCACCTGGGCGCTGCGCGCGCCGTGGTGGCAAATGCAGACGATCTGCGCCTCGTCGTCGAGTTCTTCGCTGCGCGCGGGAATCTCACGCATCGGGATCGACAGGCTGCCGGCGATTTTCGCCGTTTCGATTTCCCAGGGCTCGCGCACGTCGAGCAGCACAGGGGTTTCGCGCGACGAGTCGGCGAGCCATTCGGCGAGGGCGGGGGCGGTCAGATTCTGCATGGAACACTCAATCGGGTAAGTAAGCCGGACGTGTGCCCGGCAGTGCTACGGTTGGCCGGCGCGCGCGGCTCAGAACTTGAAGCGCGGCGGGTGCACGGCGTTTTGCAGCGGTTCGACATAAGTCTCGAACACGCCGGCAATGCGGTATTGCTTCTCGTCGATGCGGGTGATGATCTGCGCCTCCATGACCGGCGCGGCGCCCACGAAGGCGGCGAGGCGCCCGCCCACCTTGAGCTGCTCGAGCAGTTCCTGCGGCACGACCGGCAGGCCGCCCGACACGCAGATCACGTCGTAGGGCGCGTGCGCGGCCCAGCCGCGCGCGCCGTCGCCGAGCGCGACTTCGGCGTTCAGCACGCCGTTCTTCAGGAAGTTCGCGCGTGCGAATTCGGCGAGCTCCGTGTCGATCTCGACGGTCAGCACCTTCTGCGCGCGGTGCGCGAGCAGCGCCGCCATGTAGCCGGAGCCCGCGCCGATTTCCAGCACGCTCTCGTGCTTTTTCACCGCGAGCTCCTGCAGCACGCGCGCCTCGACGCGCGGCGCCAGCATGTGCTGGCCGTTGGGCAGCGGCAGTTCGAGGTCGGCGAACGCGAGGTCGACATAGGCCTCGGGGACGAAATGCTCACGCTTGACGATCGAGAGCAGGTTCAGCACGTCCTGGTCGAGCACTTCCCAGGGGCGAATCTGCTGTTCGATCATGTTGAAACGCGCTTGTTCGATGTTCATGGTGACTCGGCGTTGTGGTCGGGATCAGTTTGGAAAACGCAACGGAACCGGTTTTGCGTCGGTCCGGATTCGCGCTTCCTGGGTCATGGGGCGATCGACGCGTGCCGGAAGCCAACCCCGAAGCCCGCGAGCCCCACCAAGCCCGGCAAAAAAGGCGTCGGGCAATCGCAGAATTGTAGCAAACCGCCTTTGCGCCTGGCCCTGCCGCCGGCAGCCGGAGGCCGCTGGCGGATTGGTATTTGTCCTGGCTCAGCGCGCCTTGCGGTTTCGGGGTTTCCGCACCATAAATGTAATCGATTACATCCGGGGTGCGGCGGAACTGGCCGCGCCACTGCCTGCGCGCCGTTCGCCACCTGTCAGGATCGCCTCCAACCCATGTCCGCCGAGCCTTCACCACCGCAACGCGAAGACGCCGGCGCCGAATCGGCCGCGCGCGGCGGCTCGATCGCGGCGGTCGCGCAGCGCGTGGGCGTTTCGGTCGCGACGGTCTCGCGCGTGCTCAACGGCCATGCGAACGTGCGCGCGGCGACGCGCGAGCGCGTGCTGGCCGAGATCGAGGCGAGCGGCTATCGCGTGAACGAACTCGCGCGCAACCTGCGCACGGCCGAAAGCCGCCTCCTGCTGACCATGGTGCCGGACTTCGGCAACCCGTTTTACGCCGAGATCGTGCGTGGCATCGACAGCGTCGCGCGCCAGCACGGCTATTTCATGCTGCTATGCGACACGGGCGCGGACGCGGGCCGTGAGCGCAGCTACTTCGACCTGCTGCGCCGCCATCGCGCGGACGGCGCGATCTGCCTCGACCCGGCCACGGTGCAGCACGCCAACCAGGCGATGGCGGGCGAATCGACGGCGCTGCCGTGGGTGGCGTGCTGCGAGTTCGATCCGGACGCGGGCGTGCCCTATGTCGGCATCGACAACTATCGGGCCGCGCGTGACGCGGTGCGGCATCTGATCGCGCGGGGGCGGCGACGTGTCGCGCTCATCAATTCCGACGAGCAATACCTCTACGCGCAGCAGCGCCGCGACGGCTGGCGCGACGCGCTCGCCGAGGCCGGCATCGAGGTGCGCGACGCGTGGCGCGTGAACGTGAACTGCCTCGACTACGAAGCGGGCGCGCAGGCCGCCGCCGCGCTGATGCGGCAGCGGCGGGGAGATTCGCCCGATGCGATCTTTGCGGTGTCGGACACGCTCGCGGTGGGTGTGATCAACGGCTTGCGCGGCACGGGCTGGTGCGTGCCCGACGACGTCGCCGTGGTGGGCTTCGACGACATCGCGCTCGCCGCGCAGATCGATCCGCCGCTCACGACCATCGCGCAGCCCATGCGCGAGCTGGGCGAGACGGCCGCGCGCCTGTTGCTGCGCCGGCTCGCCGACCCGCGCGCGAGTGTGCCGGGCGTGCTGTTGCCGCATCGGCTCGTGGTTCGCGAGAGCGGGTGAGGCCGGGCGAAGGGCGGGCGAAGGGCGGGCACGCAGCGAGTGCCCTGCATGGGTTCGGCAAGCCAGTTCAGGAGGAGCGCACGCGCATGAGCGTCGCCGTGAAGTTCAACGACATCCGCAAGGACTTCGGTCCCGTGCGCGTGCTGCACGGCGTGAGCTTCGAGCTTGCGCCGGGGCGCATCCATGGGCTGCTGGGCGAGAACGGCGCGGGCAAGTCCACGCTCATGAAGATTCTCGCGGGCTACGAGCACGCGAGCGCGGGCGAGATGCTGGTCGATGGCGTGGCGCGGCACTTCGCAGGCTCGCGCGAGGCCGAGGCGGCCGGCATCGTGCTGATCCACCAGGAGTTCAACCTGGCCGAGCACCTGACGATTGCGCAGAACATCTTCCTTGGCCACGAGAAGCGCAAAGGCTGGCTCGTCGACGACGCCGCGATGCGCCGCGAAGCGCGCGAGCTGCTCGCGCAGGTGGGCCTCGCGCGCGACCCCGATACGCGGGTGCGCGAACTGATCGTCGCGGAAAAGCAGCTCGTGGAGATCGCGAAGGCGCTCTCGCGGCGCGCGCGCCTGCTCATCATGGACGAGCCCACGGCCACGCTCACGCCCGCCGAAACCGCGCGCCTTTTCGCGCTGATGACGAAGCTGCGAGCGGGCGGCACGACGCTCGTCTACATCTCGCACAAGCTCGACGAAGTGGAGCGCATCACCGACGACGTGATCGTGATGCGTGACGGCCGCTTCGTGGCTGCGAGCGCGACGGCGAGGCTCGCGCGCCAGCAGATGGCGAACCTGATGGTGGGCCGCGACGTCTCCGACATGTTCCCCGAGAAGGCCGAGCCCGCCGCCGATGCGCGCGTGGCGCTGCGCGTGGCGGGGCTCTCGGTGCCGGACTGGGTCGAGGACCTGAGCTTCGAGGTGCGCGCGGGCGAGATTCTCGGCTTTGCGGGGCTGGTCGGCGCGGGGCGCAGCGAAGCGTTCGAGGCGATCGTGGGGCTGCGCCGCAAGCGCGCGGGCACCATTGAGATCGAAGGGCGCGCGGTGACGCTGCGCCACCCGCGCGACGCGATGCACCATGGCCTCACGTATCTGAGCGAAGACCGCAAGGGCCGCGGTTTGCACATGAACCTCACCCTGCAGGACAACCTCACGCTCATGACGCTCGAGCGCTATGCCCATCCACTGCTCGACCTGAAGGCCTGCCGCCGCGCGCTCGAGACGGCGGTGCGCGAATTCGGCATCCGCACGGGCGACATGGGCAGCCGCGCGCGCATGCTCTCGGGCGGAAACCAGCAGAAACTCGCGCTCGCCAAGTTCCTGCAGCCCGACCCGCGCGTGATCGTGCTCGACGAGCCCACGCGCGGCGTGGACGTGGGGGCGAAACGCGACATCTATTTCCTGATCCAGCGGCTCGCGGCCTCGGGGCGCGCGGTCGTCGTGATCTCGTCCGAGCTCGTGGAGCTGATCGGTCTCGCCCACCGCGTGGCGGTGATGCGCGCGGGCCGGCTCGTCGCCACGCTCGGACGCGAGCACCTGAACGAAGAGGAACTGATCGCCCATGCAACCGGCACCCACTGAAGCGGCACCCGAAGGGCGTCGCGCGCGGATTCTCGCGGCAAGGCTCCTGCGCCGGCTCGCGGGCGTCGGGCCGCTCATTGGCCTGATCGCGCTCAGCGTGCTCGGCACGCTGCTCAACCGCGACTTCGCGACCGTCGACAACCTGCTCAACGTGCTCACGCGCACGTCGTTCATCGGCATCATCTCCGTGGGCATGACCTTCGTGATCATTTCGGGTGGCATCGACCTCTCGGTCGGCTCGATGGCCGCGCTGATCGCGGGCGTGATGATCTGGACGATGAACACGCTCGCCGCCGGTTCGCACGCACTCGCGCCGCTCGCGATCGTGGCGCTCGGCATCGTGATCGCGCTCGTGCTGGGCGCCGTGTTCGGGCTCGCGCACGGCCTGCTCATCACGCGCGGGCGCATCGAGCCTTTCATCGTGACGCTCGGCACGCTCGGCATCTTTCGCTCGGTGCTCACGTGGCTCGCGGATGGCGGCGCGCTCACGCTTCAGAACAATCTCGTCGATCTCTATGGTCCGGTGTACTACGCGAGTCTCTTCGGCATTCCGGTGCCCGTGTGGGTGTTCGCGCTCATGGCGGCGGGTGGCGCGCTGATCCTCAATCGCACGCCGTTCGGGCGGCACGTGCAGGCCATCGGCTCGAACGAGCAGGTCGCGCGCTATGCGGCGATTCGCGTCGATCGCGTGAAATGCGCGACATATGTGTTGCTCGGCGTATGCGTGGGGGTCGCGACCGTGCTCTATGTGCCGCGCCTCGGTTCCGCCACGCCGACCACGGGCCTCCTGTGGGAGCTGGAGGCCATCGCCGCGGTCGTGGTGGGCGGGACCGCGCTCAAGGGCGGCGAAGGGCGCGTGGCGGGCACCGTGGTGGGCGCGGTGCTGCTCTCGGTGATCGCCAACATCCTCAATCTCACGAGCATCATCAGCGTGTATCTGAACGCGGCGGTGCAGGGCGTGGCGATCATCGCCGTGGCCTTCCTGCAGCGCGGCAGACGATAAGGCATGCGAAATAGTAGTGGCCTGGCGGTAAAGCAGTCGATCAGGCAGTCGAAGGAGAAGGGAAAAAATCTATGTAGCTCAACGCAGACGGGCGCGCGCGCCCGCATGGGATCGGAGCCGGCGCCGAAGCGCCGGCTCCGATCGACACAGGAGACGGCATCATGAAGAAGATGATTCGAACGATGTGTGCGGGCGCGCTGGCGCTCGGCGTGGCGGCGACCTTCGGTGCGGGCGCGGCGCGCGCCGACGACAAGGTGACGCTGGGCGTGGCCATTCCCACTGCCGACCACGGCTTCACGGGCGGCATCGTCTGGTGGGCGAACGAAGCGAAGAAGGATCTCGAGAAGGCGCATCCGAACCTGAAGATCATCGTCAAGACGGCCGCGAACGCGCCCGATCAGGCGAACCAGCTGCAGGACCTCGTGACCGTCAACAAGATCAACGCGCTCGTGATCTTCCCGTATGAATCGGCTTCGCTCACGCAGCCGGTCGCGCAGGTGAAGAAGAAGGGCGTGTACGTGACGGTGGTGGATCGCGGCTTGACGGACACGAGCGCGCAGGACGCCTACGTGGCCGGCGACAACACCGCGTTCGGCAGGATTCCTGCCGAATACCTCGCGAAGCAGCTCAACGGCAAGGGCGACATCGTCGCGCTGCGCGGCATTCCGACGACGCTCGACAACGAGCGCTGGACCGCGTTCACATCGGTGCTGAAGAACTATCCCGACATCAAGATCCTCGACGCGAAATATGCGAACTGGAACCGCGACGACGCGTTCCGCACGATGCAGGACTTCCTCACGCGCTTCAAGCATATCGACGCCGTCTGGGCCGCCGACGACGACATGGCCGTGGGCGTGCTGAAGGCGATCGATCAGGCGAAGCGCAACGACATCAAGATCGTGTTCGGCGGCGCGGGATCGAAGGAGATGGTCAAGCGCGTGATGGACGGCGACGCCCTCATCCAGGCCGACGTGTCGTATTCGCCGAAGTTCATCTACGACGCGATCAAGCTCACGGCCGAAGCGCGCCTGCAGGGCAAGACGCTGCCGCCCACGACGATCATTCCCTCGGTGCTGATCACCAAAGAGAACGCGAAGCAGTACTACTTTCCGGACTCGCCGTTCTGATCTGATCGCGCGCGTTTCCCATCCATTGCCGCCGCGCGCGTGACGATTGAACGGGCGCGGCGCTCACCAGGGGACGAAGGACGATGAAGACGATCAAAGGCCCAGCGATATTCCTTGCGCAGTTTCTCGGCGACGAGACGCCGTTCGACAGCTTCGCGCACATGGCCGGCTGGGCGGCCCAGCTTGGCTACAAGGGCATCCAGGTGCCCGCGGACGCGCGCCTCGTCGATCTCGAGCAGGCGGCTTCGAGCGTGGCCTGGTGCGACGACCTGCGCCAGCAGGCCGACGACGCGGGCGTGGCGATCACCGAGCTATCCACGCATCTGCAGGGGCAGCTCGTGGCCGTGCATCCCGCCTACGACTCGCTCTTCGATGGCTTCGCGCCGCCGCAGGTGCGCGGCAACCGCGAGGCCCGCACGGCCTGGGCCATCGAGCAGCTGATGTTGGCCGCTCGCGCTTCGAAGAATCTCGGGCTTAGCGCGCACGTGACCTTTTCGGGGGCGCTCGCATGGCCGTATCTGTATCCGTGGCCGCAGCGGCCGGCGGGCCTCGTCGAGACGGCCTTCGCCGAGCTCGCGAACCGCTGGCGGCCGATCCTCGACGCCTTCGACGCGGCGGGCGTGGACGTGTGCTACGAGCTGCATCCGGGCGAAGACCTGCACGACGGCGTGACGTTCGAGCGCTTTCTCGCGGCCGTGGACGATCATCCGCGCGCGAACCTGCTCTACGACCCGAGCCACTTCGTGCTGCAGCAGCTCGACTACCTCGCGTTCATCGACCTCTATCACGCACGCATCAAGGCCTTCCACGTGAAGGACGCCGAATTCCGCCCAACCGGCCGGCAAGGCGTGTATGGCGGCTACAGCTCATGGGTGGAGCGCGCGGGGCGCTTTCGCTCGCTCGGCGACGGCCAGATCGACTTCGGCGCGATCTTCTCGAAGCTCACGCAGTACGACTACCCGGGCTGGGCGGTGCTCGAATGGGAATGCGCGCTCAAGCATCCGCACGATGGTGCGCGCGAGGGCGCCGAGTTCATCCGGCGTCATCTGATCCGCGTGGCAGAGCACGCGTTCGACGACTTCGCGGGCAGCGGCGTCGATGCGGCGCAACTGAAGGGCATATTGGGCTTATGAGCGCCCTTCGATCGCGGCGTGTACGGGGCTCGAAGGCGCATCACGAAGGAGTATCGCAATGACTCGAAGACTCAGGCTCGGCATGGTCGGTGGCGGCGAGGGGGCGTTCATCGGCGCCGTGCACCGCATCGCGGCGCGGCTCGACGATTGTTTCGAGCTCGTGGCCGGCGCGCTCTCGTCCGATGCGGCGCGCGCCGAGGCGAGCGCCGAGGCGCTCGGCCTCGCGCGCAGCTATGCGCACTGGCGCGAGATGGCGAGCGTGGAAGGCGCGCGCGAGGACGGCATCGAAGCGGTTGCAATCGTGACGCCGAATCATCTGCACGCACCGGTTGCGCATGCGTTCCTTGATGCCGGTATCCACGTGATCTGCGACAAGCCGCTCGCGGTGTCGCTCGCCGAGGGCGAAGCGCTCGCCCAGCACGCGCGCGACGCGCAGCGCGTATTCGCGCTCACGCACACGTATTCGGGCTATCCGCTCGTGCGTCACGCGCGGGAGCGGGTCGAGGCAGGGGAGATCGGCGAGGTGCGCATCGTGCAGGTCGAGTACGCGCAGGACTGGCTCGCCAACCCGGTCGAGCGTGGCGGCGCGAACCGTCAGGCGGTCTGGCGCACGGATCCGGCGCTAGCAGGGCCGGGGGGATGTCTCGGCGACATCGGCACGCACGCCTGGCAACTGGCGGCGTTCGTGAGCGGCCTGCTGCCCGATGCGATCGCCGCGGAAGTCCATACGTTCGTGCCGGGCCGCCGGGTGGACGATCACGTGCAGGCCATGCTGCGCTACGCGAACGGCGCTCGCGGCATGCTGTGGGCGAGCCAGGTGGCGAGCGGCGCGGAAAACGCGTTGCGGCTGCGCGTCTACGGCACGAAGGCCGGGCTAGCCTTCGATCAGGAAGAGCCGAACGTGCTGTGGTTCACGCCGCAGGGCGGCGAGGCGCAGCGCCTCACGCGGGGACGCGTGACGGGCACCGCCGCGCGGCACGCCACGCGTGTGCCGCCGGGGCATCCGGAGGGGTATCTCGAAGCATTCGCGCAGCTCTACCGCGACACGGCGGCGCAAATCCACGCGCGCGAGGCCGGCGAGCCGGCGCCGCCCGAAAGCCGCCTGCTGACGACCGTCGAAGACGGCGTCGAGGGGTTGCGCTTCATCGAGGCCGCGCTTGCGAGTAGCGCGGCCGGGGGCGCGTGGCGGACGATCGTGCGGCCTTGAGCAACGATCGGGCTGTTTATTGCCCGAGGTACACGAACTTGCCGCCGCGTATCGTGCCCATCACGCTCGCGCGCTGGTCGAGGCCCACGTGGTCCTGCGGAGTCGTGTTCACCACGCCGTTGGGCACGACCACCTCGTGCGCGTGTTCGAGCTCAGTGCGCAGCGCTACGCGGAACGCCTCCGTGCCCGGCTGGGCGGTCTTCAGCGCGCGCGCCACCGCATCCTGCAGGCGCGGGTAGACGCCGGCCGCGTCGCCCGCGAACTGCGTGACCGTGCCGGGGCCGTACTTGGCCTCGTAAGCGTCGACGAAAGCCAGTGCCGCCTTCTGCGCCGGATTGTCGGCGGGCAGCGTGCGGGCCACCACCACAGGCTGGGTCGGGAACAGCGTGCCCTCCACGTCCTTGCCGCCAAGCTTGATGAACTCGGGCGTGGCGATGCCGTGCGTCTGATAGATCGCGCCCTTGTAGCCGCGCTCCACCAGCGTGCGCTGCGGCAGCACCGTCGGCGTGCCGGCGCCGGCGATCAGCACGGCGTCGGGCTTCGCCGCGATCAGCTTGAGCACCTGGCCCGTCACGCTCG
>NZ_DATJWR010000110.1:0-2561 GCF_035501035.1 Paraburkholderia sp. | reverse complement strand
GCACATCAGCGTGGTGTCGGGCAACTTCGTGACGGCACGGCCGGTCGGCATTCTCGATGGCGTGGACTTCCAACACACGGGCGTCGTGCGCAAGATCGACGCCGATTCGATCCGCCATTCGCTCGCGAGCCGCAAGCTCGTCCTGCTCTCGCCGCTCGGCTTCTCGCCCACGGGCGAGGCATTCAATCTGTCGATGGAAGATGTGGCGTCGGCGGCGGCCATTGCGCTGCGCGCCGACAAGATCGTGTTCCTCACGGAAACGCAGGGTCTGATCGGCGAGGAAGGCGAACTGCTGCGCGAAATGTCGCTCGACGACGCCTACAAGCTGCAGGAAAGCGGCACCGTGCTCGGCGACGCGGGCTTCTATCTGAAGCACTCGATCCGCGCCTGCCGTGGCGGCGTGGGCCGCGCGCACATCATTCCCTACGCACTCGACGGCGGCCTGCTGCTCGAACTGTTCCTGCACGACGGCGTGGGCACCATGATCTCGTACGAGAACCTGGAAAGCCTGCGCGAAGCGACGCCCGACGATGTGGGCGGCATTCTCACGCTGATCGAGCCGCTCGAAACAGACGGCACGCTCGTGCGGCGCGGGCGCCACCAGATCGAGCGCGACATCGACCACTTTTCGGTGATCGAGCACGACGGCGTGCTATTCGGTTGCGCGGCGCTCTACGCGTACCCGCAGGAGCGCATCGGCGAAATGGCGTGCCTCACGGTCTCGCCCGAGGCGCAAGGCTCCGGCGACGGAGAGCGCCTCTTGCGCCGCATCGAGCAGCGCGCGCGGGCGCGCGGCCTCACGCGCATTTTCGTGCTCACCACGCGCACCGAACACTGGTTCCTCAAGCGCGGCTTCGTCAAGGCAACGGTGGACGACCTGCCCGAAGACCGCCGCCGGCTCTACAACTGGCAGCGCAAATCGCTCGTGCTGATGAAACAGCTTTGAGCGCGCCCATCTGCGGATGAGGCGCGACGCCACCCACACATACGACTTTAGGAGAAGCACAGCATGGCCCGTATGATCCAATGCGCGAAGCTCGGCAAGGAAGCCGAGGGACTCGACTTTCCGCCGCTGCCGGGCGAACTCGGCAAGCGCATCTACGAAAGCGTCTCGAAGGAGGCGTGGCAGCAGTGGCTCAAGCAGCAGACCATGCTCATCAACGAAAACCGCCTGAACATGGCAGACCCGCGCGCGCGTCAGTACCTGATGAAGCAAACGGAGAAGTTCTTCTTCGGCGAAGGCGCCGACCAGGCCTCCGGTTACGTGCCGCCCACCCAGGGCTGAGTCGCTGTTGCTGCGCGCCGCCGGGATCTGTCCCCGGCTTGCATGGGCGCAGCCAAACGCACCGTAAAAACCGCGCCGCCGGCGCGGTTTTTTTATGCGCTTCATGCACTTTCGGAGCACCGGAAACGGTTCCACCGAATCGGCGCAATCCCCCGCCACGCGGGGCTTTCAGCGCTTCCCCCAATACCCGGCGATACGGCGGTTTTCTCGATCTTCCGTTATCGTGCTATCATGCTGCTTCGTTCAACAGGCATTAGCCATCAATTGCATTCGGAAAGGCGCACAAAAAACGCCGCCGCAACGCCCCGCATCCGAGTGCGCATATGACAAAAGGAACGCTCCGCCACGCGGGCTTCTTTTTCGTTTCAGCGGCGCTTCACCGGCACCCTCGTGCCAGTCCAGCGTCCTCATGCGTCCTGCCCCCCAACCACGGCCACGCAGGCGCCACGCTTAATCACAATTCGTTTGAGTGTCGTTTCGCGACACCTCAGCATGGCTTTCGTGCGCCACTCGCTTCACGCGATGCACACCGGCCGCCCAACCTGCGGCGTGCCGCGCGAAAGCTCGCCGCCATCGCGAAACGGTACTCTCCGGCAACCGTGGCGGGCCCTTGTGGGTTCGTCGCAGTCATTGGAGATGCACACCTTGACCGCTTCCACTTCCGGCACATCGGCCTCCTCCTCGCATAGCGCGGCTTCGACCGATCTCACCCTCGACGACATCACCATCGTCGACAACAGCCTCCTCAAACGCGCCGTCGGCGCCATGGCGCTCGGCAACGCCATGGAATGGTTCGACTTCGGCGTGTACAGCTACATCGCTGTCACGCTCGGCAAAGTGTTCTTCCCGTCGTCGAATCCGTCGGCGCAGCTGATCGCCACCTTCGGCACGTTCGCCGCGGCGTTCCTCGTGCGCCCGATCGGCGGCATGGTGTTCGGGCCGCTGGGCGACCGCATCGGCCGTCAGCGCGTGCTCGCGATGACGATGATCATGATGGCGCTCGGCACCTTCGCGATCGGCCTGATTCCGAGCTACGCGTCGATCGGCATTTTCGCGCCGGTGCTGCTGCTGGTTGCGCGTCTGGTGCAAGGCTTCTCGACCGGTGGCGAATACGGCGGCGCCGCGACCTTCATCGCGGAGTTCTCGACCGACAAGCGCCGCGGCTTCATGGGCAGCTTCCTCGAATTCGGCACGCTGATCGGCTACGTGTTCGGCGCGGGCACGGTCGCGGTGCTGACCGCCGTGCTCCCGCACGAGGCGCTCCTCGACTGGGGCT
>NZ_DATJWR010000109.1:0-58556 GCF_035501035.1 Paraburkholderia sp. | reverse complement strand
GGCTATCAGCGCACGCTCGTGGCCGTGGCGTGGATGGGCTACGACCAGCCGAAGAGCCTCGGCAGCCGCGAATTCGGCGCACAGCTCGCGCTGCCGATCTGGGTGGAGTACATGCAGCGCGCGCTGCGCGGCGTGCCCCAGGAAGAGCCTGCCATGCCCGAGGGCGTGACGACGATCAACGGCGAACTCTACTTCGCGGACATGACGCCGGGTAACGGTTTCGTGGCGAGCATCGGCCTCGACTCGGCGAACCTGGCCGGCGCGGCGAGCGACGCGAGCGGCGCGACCGGCAACATGGGCCCGGGCGGCATGACGCCCTCGGTGACCACGACGGAGAAGCAGCAGATCATGGATCTGTTCGAGTCGAACAAGCCTTGACAGGGCTCCGACTCAATCGATCAGTTTCACGAAATGAGCACGGCGCGTCGGCAACGGCGCGCCGTGTTTTGTTTGGTCAGCAAAATATCGTTGTGCGCCAAGGAGTTGGTTGAGCTGTCCAGGGATTTTCCACAGGGCTGCCAACAAAAACTGTGGGTAAGTCGCGCGTCCACTTTTCCACAGTTTTTGTTGAAGCCCCTGTTCATAACCCTGGGATAGCGAAGCTAACTGCCTGACGCAAAAGGCAATCCACCCAGACGCGCCGCGTGAGGCAGCGCCGTCCTCAAAAGACATTGTCATACCGCACGCCGACGGTCCGGCTGAGCGAATCGCGCGAGTACGTGATCGCCCAATGCGCGAGCCATGCGCCTGTGAGCGCGCCGAGTGCGTTAGCAGTCAGGTCCTTGTAGGAGAATCCACCGGTGGAGCAGAAGCCGTTGAGTGTCTGCAGCATGAGGCCTGGCACCGTACCGATCAACGTACCGTAGATGACCGGGTGATCCGTGTCGCGCGTGATCCAGCTACCAAGCGCGCCGAACGGCACGGACACCGCAAAGTGCTCGAGCTTGTCGGTGCCTGTCCAACTGTCGTGCTCGAAGCGAAAGCCGCGGTATGAACCGTCGCAAGTCAGGTCGGCGTGGGCGGCGCCGCTTGCCATGATGAGCAGTGCGAGGCAAACGCCTTGTTTCACTTGATGCGCCATGGTCGTGATCCCCCAGATTGTCGTATGTCGCGCTTTTCGATGTCGCGGCTCAAGCCATCTGCGTGGCGTGACTTTCCCGCTGATACGGCCGCTCTTCGAATATAGGTAGGACTACGTATGAATTAGATGCGCGTAAAGTCAGAAAAGCCTGACCTACGCTGCAGTCTAGCAGCTCTGTCTTGAAAATAAGGGCCAGAAAATCCTGACAGAATAGGGGCGTGCGTGAAGGGCGCTATTCGTTGCGTTCGGCGCTGCGCACCGAACGTGCGGTATCGATCGCGTCTTCGAGTCTGTCGTTGCCCCAGAACATCTCCTCGCCGACGAAAAAGGTCGGCGCGCCGAAGATGCCCAGATCGCGAGCCGTCTGGGTTCGCTCGCGCAGGCGCAGCCGGTTCGCATCGCTGCCGGCTTCATCGATGATCCGCTGTGACTCAAGGCCCAGGGCCGTGAGCATGTGTGCGGCCGCTTCGGGCGAGTCGACCTCGCGATCGTCGCCGAAGTTGCGTTCCATCACCGCGCGGCACCAGGCGGGCAGCCAGGGCTCGTCGGCGGCGAGGACGGCTATGCGCGTCGGCAGCACGGCGCGGCGCGGAAAGTCGCTGGGTTGCTGCCACGGCAGCGCGTACTTGCGGCACAGGCGACGCATGTCCTGCCACACGTACGCGCCTTTTTCCTTCTGGACGACGAAAGGCGGCCCCTCCCAGCCGAGTGCGTCGAGAATGGGGCCGAGCAGGAAGGGCCGCCAGCGCACCGTTACGCCCGCATGTGCCGCGAGGGCTTCGATGCGCATCGCGCTCAGGTAGCTGTAGTTGCTGGAAAGATCGAACCAGAAGTCGAGCGAAGGCGGGGGCATGGTGGCGTCTCCGTGGCAATGTGCGCCGTCTCGCGCGGCGCGTTGCCGATCATGGTACCGCGCACCGCACGTGAGTATGCACGCCGCACCCGTGGTGGGTACGGGACGCCGCGAGCGCTATTTCCCCTGTTTTGCCTCGGCTTCCGATGCCGCGGCCGTTGTGCTCGTCTGGGCGGCGCGGTCGCTGCCGAGCGTTGACGGATCGGCCGGCGGGTTGCCCATCGACTGAAAGAGCGCAGCCGTATCGGAGAGCCGTGCGCCGCGATAGCGGATCTCATCGAGCCGCGCATTGCGCCACTGCTGCTCGCTCTGCCGCACGGCGTACCAGGGCACCGCGCCGAGCTTGTAGCGGGCGCTCGTGTCCTCGTACACGCCTTGGGCACTGCGCGCCGACGTGCCGGCCGCGTCGAGCGCCTGGGCGTCGTGATCGAGCGCGGCGAGGCGGTCGGCGACATCCTGGAACGCGGTGAGCACGGTTTGCCGATAGGTGTCGTTGGCCGCCTCGTACGATTGCAGCGCCGCGCGCCGTTGTGCGACGAGCGCGCCGCCGTGGAAGATCGGCTGCGTGAGCGAAGCGCCGATCGCCCAGATCGCGCCCGCGCCCGAGGTCACGACCGGCCAGCTGAATCCGGCCTGGCCGAGCGCCGCCGAAAGCGTGATGCTTGGGTACATTTGCGCGGTCGCGGCGCCGACCTCGGCGGCGGCGGCCTTGAGCGCGGCTTCGGCTGCTTCGATGTCGGGCCGGGTTCTAAGGAGTTCTGAAGGCACCACCACGGGCACCTGCGCAGGCAGGTTCAGGCTCGCGAGATCGAGATCGGGGGGCGCCTGGTCCGGCGTGCGGCCGAGCAGCACGGCGAGCGCGTGGCGCATCGCGATCCATTGCTGGCGCAATACCGGCAGATTCGCCGCGATCGAGGCCGCGCTCTGCTGCGCGTTGAGCAGATCGGTGCGCGAGGCGGAGCCGAGCGCGTAGCGCTTGTGCACGTCGTCGGTCTGGGCGTTCGCGAGCGCGATCAGTTGCTCCGTCGTCTCGATCTGCGCGTGCAGCGTCGCCACACCCAGCGCGCTCGCCACGATGTTCGCCGCGAGCGCGCGGCGTGCGGCCTCGAGCTGGAATGCCTGCACGTTCACGCGTGAGGCGAGCGCCGCGTTGTTCAGCCGCGTCGCGCCGAACACGTCGAAGGTATAGCGCACGTCGATGAGGCCCGCGAAGATCGCGTATTGCAACTGGTCGATGCCGAACTGCGGGATGGCCGGCGCCTGCTGGCGTTGCGCAATGCCGATCGCATCCACGGTCGGCAGCAGCGAACTGCCGATCTGGCCGCGCAATTGCTCGCGTGCGGCCTGCAGGCTGTGATCGGCGGCGGCGAGATTCGGGCTGTTGGCGAGACCTTCGCTCACGAGCGCATCGAGCGCCTCGGAGCCATAGAGCGTCCACCATTGCGGCACGGGCTGCGCGCCGGTGACGAACTGCTGCGCGACACCCTGGGCGGCGACCGTCTGCGCGGGCTGCGCTTCGGCGCCGTAGTGCTCCGGCTGGGGCATGGCGGGCGGCTCGCCCGTCGGGCCCATGGCGCAACCGGCGAGCGCCAGCGCCGCGCATGCCGCCAGCGTGCCGAGCGTCTTCGGAGAGCGTGCTGAGTTTGATGCACAGGCGCGCGCCGCCTTGTGCGCGCCGCGCCCTGAATTCCACACGGAAGTCTTCATGATGCCTGCTCCGGCGCCTGGCCGGTCTCGTCGGTCTCGCTGCTGCGCACGCGGAACGCGGCGGCGTAGGCCGCGGGCAGGAAGAACAGCGTGAGCACGGTCGCAATCGTAATGCCGCCCATCAGCGCGGTCGCCATGGGTCCGAAGAAGTTCGAGCGCAGCAGCGGGATGAGCGCGAGCACCGCCGCCGCCGCGGTCAGCATGATCGGCCGGAAACGGCGCACCGTTGCGCCCACTACGGCGTCGAAGCGCTTGTGCCCGGCGCGGATATCCGTCTCGATCTGGTCCACCAGAATCACCGAGTTGCGCATGATGATGCCGAACATCGCGATCACGCCGAGCATGGCCACGAAGCCGAACGGCTGTCGGAAAACGAGCAGGGCGATCACCACGCCGATCAGTCCGAGAGGCGCGGTCAGCACGACCATCATCACGCGCGCGAGACTTTGCAACTGAATCATGAGCAGCATGAGGACGGCGACGGCGAGAACCGGCAATTGCGCGTAGATGGACGCCTCGCCCTTTGCGCTTTCTTCGACGGAGCCGCCCACTTCGATGCGATAGCCGGGCGGCAGCGAACGCTCCAGCGAATCCAGCTTGCTTTCGAGCGTACGCGTGACATCGATGCCTTGCGCCCCCGCGCGCACGTCCGACTGCACGGTGATGGTCGGCTGACGGTCGCGCGACCAGATCACGCCGTACTCCAGATCGTTGGCGAGATGGCCGAGCGCGCCGAGCGGCACGGGGCCGTTGGGCGTGGGCATCGCCAGCGTGAGCAGGCGGGAGGGGTCGGCGCGCTCGGCGGCGGGCGCACGCAGATCGACGCTGATGAGCTTGTCGCGCTCGCGAAACTGGGTGACGGTGTAGCCCGAATGGGTCATCTGCAGGAAATTGGCGACGTCCTGCGACGAAACGTTGAGCGCCCGCGCTTTCTGCTGGTCGATCTCGAAATGCAGCGAGCGCTCGGCAGGCTCGTCCCAGTCGAAGTGGACGTTGTCGGTGCGAGGGTCGGCGCGCAGCGTCGCCACCACCTTGCCGGCGATTTCGCGCACGGTCGAGATATCGTCGCCGCTCACGCGGAACTGCACCGGATAGCCGACCGGTGGCCCGTTCTCGAGCCGCGAGAGGCGCGTGCGGATTGCCGGGAAGTCGTCGCGCAGCATCGGCTCGAGCCAGCTCGCGAGCTTCTCGCGGTCCTCGACAGACTTCGCCGTGATCACGAACTGCGCGAAATTGGGCTGCTGCAACTGCTGGTCGAGGGGCAGGTAGAAGCGTGGGGCGCCCGTGCCCACGAAATCGATGAAATGGTCGATCTCGGGGCGACCCTTGAGCGCCGCTTCGAGGCGCTTCGTTTCGCGCAGCGTCGCGTCGAACGCGGCGCCTTCGGGCAGGCGCACGTCAACGAGCAGCTCGGGCCGGTCGGAACTCGGGAAGAATTGTTGCGGCACGAGCGTGAAGCCGGCGAGCGCGGCCACGAAGAGGGCGATGGTCAGCGCGAGCACGACGAGATGGCGTTCGATGCACCAGCCGATCCAGCCGCGCAAGCGCCGGTAGAAACGTGTGTCGTAGATCTCGTGCACGGGACCTTCGCCGTGCGCGGCGCTTTGTGGAGCATTGGGGGCGGCCTTGCGCTCCGGCAGCAACCGGTACCCGAGCAGAGGGATCAGCACCACGGCCGCGAACCACGAGGCGATCAGCGCGATGGCGGACACCTGGAAGATCGAGCGCGTGTACTCGCCGGTGCTCGAGCGCGCGAGCACGATGGGCAGAAAACCCGAGACGGTGACGAGCGTGCCGGTGAGCATCGGGAACGCGGTGCTGGTATAGGCGAACGCGGCGGCGCGCGTGCGGCTCCATCCCTGCGCGAGCTTCACGGCCATCATCTCGACGGAAATGATGGCGTCGTCCACGAGCAGGCCTAGCGCGAGCACGAGCGTGCCGAGCGACACCTTGTGCAGGCCGATGTCGAACAGGTACATGGCGAGCGAGGTGACCGCGAGCACGACCGGAATCGAGATCACGACGACCATGCCGGTGCGCACGCCAAGCGAGACGAGGCTCACGAACAGCACGATGCCCACGGCTTCAGCCACGGCTTCGACGAAGTCGTCCACCGAGCGCGAGACCGCGTGGGGCATGCTCGACACCTCGACGAGCTTCAGTCCCGCGGGAAGTTGCGCGCGCAACTGATCGAGGCGCGCATCGAGTGCCTTGCCGAGGCGGATCACGTCGCCGCCCGGCTGCATCGTGAGTCCGATGCCGAGCACTGCCTGATTCTGGAAGCGCATCTGCGTGACGGGCGGTTCATCGTAGCCGCGCCGGATCGTGGCGATGTCGCCGAGGCGAAACGTGCGCCCGTTCACGCGAATCAGCGTGTTCGCGATCGCGTCGAGGTTATCGTACTGGCCGCTCGGGCGCACGAACAGACGGTCGTCGGCGGTCGTGAGCGTGCCTGAGGGCGAGACGCTGTTCTGCGCGCCGATCACCTGGCCCAACTGCGTGGGCGAGATGCCAAGGCGCGTGAGTTGCGTATTCGGAATCTCGATGAAGATGCGCTGCTGCGGATCGCCGAAATAGTCGACCTTGTCGACATCGGGCACGCGCAGTAGCTGCTGGCGCAATGTGTCCGCGTAGTCGTGCAGTTGCGCGGGCGAAAAGCCGTCGCCTTCGAGCGCGTAGATGTTCGTGTAGACGTCGCCGAACTCGTCGTTGAAGAACGGCCCCTGCACGCCCGGGGGCAGCGTCGCCGCGATGTCGCCCACCTTCTTGCGCACCTGGTACCAGGTCTCGCGCACCTCGCTCACCGGCGCGGAGTCCTTCATCGTGAAGAAGATGAGCGACTCGCCGGGCCGCGAATAGCTGCGCAGGAAGTCGATGTAGGGCGTTTCCTGGAGCTTGCGGCCGATGCGGGTCGTCACCTGGTCTTCGACCTGGCGTGCGGTGGCGCCAGGCCAGAAGGTCTGGATCACCATCACCCGGAACGTGAAGGGTGGATCCTCCGATTGTGCGAGGCGCGTATAGGCGAGTGCGCCGAAGATCGTGGCGAGCGCAACGATGAAGGTGACGAGCCCCTGGTGCCTGAGTGCCCACGCCGAAAGATTGAAGCGTCCCTCTTCCAGGGCATCGTGATCGGAGCCTCGATCCGGGCCTGCGGGGCCGCTCATGACGCGAAGTCCTCGGGATGCAGCGGCGCGACCGGGCGCACCTGCTCGCCGGCATGGACCGTGTGGACGCCCTGGAGCACGATGCGCTCGCCGTCCTGCAGACCGCCTGCCACGGTGATGGTGCGCGCGTCGTAGCGCGTGACGCTCACGCGCCGCAATTGCAGCACGTTGTCGGGCGCGCGCACGACCCAGAGCGCGGGCGCCGCGCCGTCGTGGAAGAGGGCGGTGGCCGGCACGGTGAAGGCGGGCGCCGCGTTTACTTCGTGTGGCGCCGCAAACGTCACGTTTGCGGTCATGCCCAGACGCAGATCGGCGTCCGGATGTTCGAGCGTGAGCCTCACGCGCCACGTGCGGCTTTGCGGATCGGCCGCCGCTGCGAGCTCGCGCAGGCGCGCCGCGTAACGCCGGCCGGGCAGCGCGCCGAGCGTGACCTGTGCGGCGTCGCCGGTGTGCAGGGCGGCCATGGCGCGCTCGGGCAGATCGCTGACCACGTCGACGTCGCCGGTCCACGCGAGCTGGTAGACGGCCTGGCCGGCCTGCACGTTCTGGCCGGTGTCGGCGTTTTCGGCGGTGATGACGCCGGCATGGTCAGCGACGAGCTGTGTGTAGCGCAACTGGTTTTTCGCCAGCGCGAGCTGCTGCTGCGCCTGGTCGCGCTGGGCCGCCGCCGAGGCATAGGCATCCTGGGTCTGTTCGAGCTGCGCGCGGGCGATGAGATTGGCCGCCGACTGGGCGGTGTCGCGCTCGAGTTGCTGCCTCGCGAACACGAGGCGGTGCTGCGCGGCGTCGAATTGGGCCTGCGCGCTTGCCGCGTTCTTCTCGTAATCGGCCGGATCGAGCTGTGCGAGCGTCTGGCCGGGCTTCACGTCGTCACCGAGGCGCACGGTGCGCTCGATGATCTTGCCGTTCACGCGAAATGAAAGCGGCGTCGTATAGCGCGCGTCGACTTCGCCGGGGTAGGTCGCGGGCACGCTGCCGCCGTCGGGATGCACGATCATCGAGACGACCGGGCGCGGCTCGCTCGGAGCTTCCTTTTGCTTGCCGCACGCGGCAAGCGTCACGGCGCCAAGCACGAGAAGGAACCGCGCGCCGCGCCGCCACGCCGCATGCCCTGGCGCGCAGACCGGCACGCCGTTAAACACATCTGAACCACCGCGCATCCTGCTCGATGCGCCACGACCGCAACGATTCACTTGGACCTCGATACGCCTTGCGCGCACACAGACCGCAAAACCGCCAGACCAGTTGCGCTGCCGTTGACCCGGGGGCGCGGCGCTGCCCACGCACGCACCCCGGATTTGAGATGATGTCCCGGATTCTAATACAACCTTGTATTTGAATGTCGAGTTGAATCCGAGGAATGTTTCAGTGCTAGACTCCCGCCAATCCACGAGACATCACGACGCCCCACGCCATGAAACGCATCCGACTCACCCGCGAACAAAGCCGCGACCAGACGCGCGAGCGCCTGCTCGATGCCGCGCAGGCCATGTTCATGAAAAAAGGGTTCGTTGGGGCGAGCGTCGAGGATATCGCGCTCGCGGCGGGGTATACGCGCGGGGCGTTTTATTCGAATTTTTCTGGCAAGTCGGAGTTGTTCGTCGAGTTGCTGCGGCGTGACCACGAGGCTATGCAGGCAGACCTGCGCGCGATCTTCGATGCCGAGGCCACGCGCGAACAGATGGAGGCGCGCGTGCTCGCCTACTACAGCCGCCTGCCGCAGGACAACAAGGCATTTCTGCTGTGGGTGGAGGCGAAGCTGCTGGCCGCGCGCGACGCGCGCTTTCGCGTGCGCTTCAACGCGTTCATGAAGGAAAAGCGTGAACGCCTTGCCGCGTACATCGAGGAATTCTCGGCGCGCGTGGGCACGCCGATGCCGGCCGATCCGGAGTTGCTGGTGATCGGGCTGCTGGGGCTGTGCGACGGGGTGCAATTTCTCGCCACGGCCGACCCGCAGCATGTGACGCCGCCTGTCGTCGAAGCCGTGCTGGCGAGCTTTTTCGCGCGAGTCGTGTTCGGCCGCGACGCCTGAGTTCCGAGTGTGGGCACGCCTCGCCGCTGCTCGATCGTGATCCGAACTCGCGACTTGAACGCGCGGCCTAAGCGCCGAGGCCAGGGCTGTAATTGCTGCCGATCAGCCGCGTGACGGATGCAACGTCCTGGTAGTCCTGCTCCGGCATGCCGTCGAGGATCGCGAGCACCTCGTTGCTCGCGCCGGCAGTGCGCGCGGCGTCTACGAGTTCGTCCTTGTTGGCAGGCCAGCGCACGTCGCGTAGCACGTCGGTGAATTGCAGGTCGATCGGTTCGTCGGGAATGCGGGAGGCTGGCATGCGTGGCGTCCTTTGCGAGGCGGCCCGGATTGGCGGTCCGCGTCGGCGTCTCGTTCGTGGTTGGCGGCGCGCAGCTAGCAGCGCGCCGTTAGCGTCGCGGTGAAAGCATACACAATCCGCCTCGCGCGCCGCCGCCGCGTGCGCACGTCTCATGTCCCGTTCCCACGCCGCTTGTTTGCCACGTAGCTAGCGCTTCGCCTCAAGTCTGGAGATGCAGGTCCGGGCTCAGCGTCTTGTCGAGGCGATGCGACTTGGGCAGCGAGAGAAATTCCCAATGCTGGGGACCGTCGTTGGTGGTCACGGGCACATCGGGGGCAGGAGGCGCCACGGGGGCGTCGTCGGCGCGGGACTGACCGGTCTGGAACGGGAGTTGTGCGCTGGCCCGATAGACCGGCGCTTCCTGCGCGGTGCGTACCGGAGCGGCAAAGCAAGAGGCCGACAACAGCACGGTGGTCATCAGTGTCGAGGTTTTCATCGCTCGACCTCCTTTCTCATGCGGCCCGCAGGTCGCAGCAAGCGCCGTACCGCGTCCGCCAGCCATGGCGGCGGCGCAGGCAGCCGCGCCGGCCGGGGCGGCCCGGCGCGCCGCCACACCGGGCGCAACGAGAGCCGCCCTGAAGGCCACTCTCGCGCGAGGCGTGTACGGATGTTCCATCATGGCAGCAAATGCGCCAGTGCGCCTCGAACGCACGTGCTTTTTGGGTAAAAAAGGCGGCCCGCGCGCCTAGAGCGGCGACTGGCGCAGCGCCTCGAAGCGCGTCCACGGCCACGAGGGGCGGTCGCGCATATAGCCGTTGAGCCAGTTCCACTGCGGATGACGCTGCATGAACGCCTGGGCGTCGAACGGGCGGCCGCACGGATGACCCCAGCGCGCCCAGAACGCCAGATCGCGCGCCATTTCGCTGTCGACCACCTTGCCGTCGTTCGCGCCCCATGGGTTGAACGGCCCGTGATCGGCGCCGCCGAAGCGCGCGTCGTCGAGTTCGAGGTGACCGCAGATCGTGCGCGAGCACGGGTTGTCGCTGCGCTCGAGGTACACGTCGTGGTGGTCCGCGATCATGGTCTTGGCGAGTTCGGCGTCGATTGCGCCGTGGTGCTCCTGCGCGAGCTGCATGAAACGCAGGCGACGCGAGCCGTTGCGGCGCACGTCGGTGTAATCGTCGGCCTCGCCGGCGCATTCCTGGTTGCGGATCTTCAGATCCGTGGCCGCGTTGAAGCCGCTATAGAAGCCGTCTTTCGTGCTCTCGAAACCCGCGTGCTGCAAACCGAGCTCGTAGCGCGCGATCTCACCCGTTTTCGTGTCGCCGAGCAGCCAGCTGTTCACGTAGCCGGCGTTGTTGGCCTGCGCGAACATCTCGCACCATTCGGCAATGCTCGACGCATACTGCGTCGCGCGCCGCGAGCGAAAGAACTCGGGCGCGCCGCTCTCGCGGTAGCCGACGAAGTTCGAGATGGTCGTCTCGGTCACCATGAGGCCCGCGCCGTTGATCCAGAAGTCGGTGAGACTCGAGATGCAGCCGGGCAGGCCCTGCATCAGGATGCGATGCCCCGAGTCGGGCACGATGTCGAAGACGATATTGAACGCGTCGCCGGCCGCGTAGCGATCCCACGAATTGTGCGCCATGACAATGCGGCCGTCGCGCGTTGCGTTTCCCGTGGCGATGAACGCGCTGCAATGGTGGCCGCGCCGCCCGCGCCACGGGCGCACCGCCGGTTGAGCCTGCTGCGCGGCCGCATGGACCGGCCACCAGCTCTGCAGCAGGTCCATGTACCCGTTCCAGGCGAGCACTTCGGCGAACTTGAGGCGGGCGCCGTCGGCGATGCCCTGGATTTCGTCGGCGTATTCGGTGTTCAGGCGCGGCGCGAACAGGGCGATCGCGGCGTTGATGAACGTGTCGAAGTCCTCGCCGGTGTCCCATTTCGCGAGGTAGCGCGCGGTGCGGATCGCGTTGCGTATCTCGCCGGCGAGCAGTTTGCCGTGCTGCTCGCCCCGGTCGTAGGGCTCGCCCTGCAAGTGCACGAATATCCAGCCCGCATGGTCGCGGCGCACGGCATCGAGAGAGGGTTCGCTCATCTTCGCTCCGATCATCCCCGCATCGATTCTGGCTTCTTCGTGTGCGCTCGTCCGTGCGCAGGCCCACGGCGCGAGCCGCGAAGCTCGTCTCTTCGAATTCTAGAAAATCCGCCGCGCTTTGCCACGCGTGCCGCGCGCTTCGCGCAACGCTGAGCGGGCCGGTCGCATTGATCAGCCCGTTGATCCGCCTATCGATCGGCGTTCATGCGCTGATAGGCGTCGAGCAGCGACGTCTTGTACACCACGCCCGCGAGCGTCGGCTCCCGCGTGCTTTCGACCACGGGCAGGCGCTCGCCCTGGAATGACATGAAGTGCTGCAGGCCGACACCGAGCGGCATGTCGGGCGTGAGCACGTCGAACGTCGGCTTCAGGTAGTCGCAAGCATGCTTGTTCGAGGTGTCGCGCTTTTGCAGCAGGTCCGAGGTGATGTCGGCCAGCGCAACCGCGCCGAGAAAGCGCCCCGTCTCGTCGGTCACGTAGAGATACTTCACCGGGTATTCGAGGAACACGCGCGTCATGTCCTGCACCGTGGCGTCGGCGCGCACGACCGTCTCGGCGGGGCGGATCAGCTCGCGCATCTGCGTCATGCGCAGGCGCAGGCGCTCGGCTTCCTCGCGGTTGCGATGGAGCGTGATTTCGTACATCGACGCCTTGCCGATCGCGCGCGCGACGAAATACGCGACCACGCACGAAAGCATGAGCGGCAGCACCACCTGGTAGCTCAGCGTCATTTCGAAGATCATCAAGATCGCCATGAGCGGCGCTTGCGTCGCGCCCGCGAGAAACGCGCCCATGCCCACCATCGCATAGGCGTATGGCTCGGAAGTGCCGTGCGGCCAGAGCGCGTGCATGCCGTGGCCGAACAGGCAGCCGATCACGGCGCCCATGAAGAGCGTCGGCGTGAATACGCCGCCCACCGCGCCGGAGCCGACCGTCGCGGCGGTGGCGATGAGCTTGAAGACGAGCACGGTCGCAAGCGCGCTCCAGGTCCACGGCGAATGCAGGATGGAGTTCACGACGCTATAGCCGTTGCCCCAGACCTCGGGCGTCCAGACGGAAAGCACGCCGACCACGAGACCGCCGAGCGCGAGCTTCACGGGCAGCGGGGCCTTGAGGCGGCCGAAGCTCGCCTTCGCGGTGTCCATCATCACGAGGAACTGCGGCGCGAGCGCGCCGCACAGCAGGCCGAGCGCCACGAACAGCAGCACCTCGACGCCCGTCACTGGCGGAAACACCGGCATTTCATACGGCGGCTTGTAGCCCGCGAACTCGCGCATCGTGATGTTGGCGACCACGGAGGCGACGACGATCGGCCCGAAGCTTTCCATGACGATCGAGCCGAGCACGATCTCGGTCACGAAGAAGGCGCCGGCGATGGGCGCGTTGTAGGCCGAGGTGATACCGGCCGCCGCGCCGCATGCTACGAGCAGGCGCAGGCGCGAGGGATCGAAGTGGACCCAGCGGCCGATCAGCGAGGCGGCGAGCGCGGCGAGCTGCACCATCGGACCTTCGCGGCCGATCGAGCCGCCGCTCGCGATCGTGAAGAGCGAAGAAAGGCTGCGCCAGATGCTTTTGCCGACCGGCATGACGCCGTCGCCGATCGCCACGGCTTCGATGTAGTCGGTGTGCATCGCTTTGTTGCCGTTGCCGGGCGTCTTGCGCCGCGCGATCAGCAGCAGGCACCCGGCGACGAAGCCGCCCGCCGTGGGTAGCCAGATGCGCGTTTGCCAGGGCAGGTGTCGCGCCATCTCGACGAGGCTGCCGTCGCTGCCCGTGAAGAGCTTCTGCAGATGCGCGATGCCCTCGCGGAAGATCACGGTCGAGAACGCGCCGGCCACGCCGACGATGACCGACCAGATCAGCATGGTGTGGGCGTCGGACAGGCGAAAGAAGTCGCGAGCGCGGGTGCGTAGTTTCAGCAGGAATGACAGCACGGCGGGCGGGTCGGATGAGAGGTGAAAGAAAGCCGCGCGGGCGCGGGGCCGGAAACGAAGCCAATGCGCCGCGGCCATTGCGCCGTGCGTGCGCAGTCAGCGGTCGCTGCGGACAGCCACAATGGCGCACGCGCATTCAGCGCACGGCGCGGTCGAGTTCGGGGTAGTGCCGGAAGATGCCGGTCTCGTTGAACGGCAGCCGCCGTTCCGAGGCGAGATAAGCGGCGATGTTCGGGCGCTTCGCCACGGCGTCGTGCAGCGCGACGACATGCGGATAGTGATCCGCGAAATGTTTCGTGGCTTTCGGAAACGCGTAGCGCAGCCCCTCGACGATCTGAAACATCGACAGATCGACGTAGGTGAGCGCGTTGCCCACCATGTGGCGCGGGCCGTGGGGATTCTGCGCGAGCACACGTTCGAAGTAGCGCAGGAACTTCGGGATGCGATGCGCGATGAAGTCCGTCGCGCGTGCCTTCGCCTCGGCCTTCTGGTCTTCGTAGTAGAGGTCGCTCGCAATCGGGTGATGCGTGTCGTGCACTTCGGTCACGAGGTCCGCGATCGTGAGTTGCAGGCCATTCGCCACGAAGCGCAGGCTCTCGTCGCGCGGCACGAGATTCAGCTTCGGGCCGAGGTAGAGAAGAATGTTGGCCGTCTGCGGGATGATGAGCTCGCCATCCCTCAGAAAGGGCGGCGCATACGGCGGATATGGGCCGTCGCTCTCCAGCTCGCGCATCATCGCGCCGATCCCGAGACCGTCTTTCTTCTCGCCGCGCGCCACGTCCACGTAGGGCGCCTGGGCTTCCTCCAGCGCAAGCCGCACGAATTCGCCCCGGCCCTGCAAGCCGTCCCAGTAGTAGAGCTCGTATGCCATCGGTCGTCCCCTTGCGTCGATCGCCGTGCTCGTCACGGCTGGCGCACCCGCTGCCCACGAGGCGGGCAGCAGCGGACAGTATCGCTCGCAACGGTTGCGCCGGGTTGGCGCATGTGCGAGGTTCGTGGGGTGGCGCCGAGCGAGCGCGCGCAAAAACGCAAAAAGCCCCGCGTGTTGCGGGGCAAGTGGCCGGCAGCGCCGGCGCACCTGGGTTCGGGCGGGATGGCGTGCGGTTTGGCGCGGCCCGTCGACGGATCCTCATCCGAACAGGCGCTCCACGCCCCAGGTGATGGCGAGACCGCCGCCGACCAGCCAGACATAGATGATGAACCCTGCGGTCAGCGCTCGCGGGCCGGCCTGGCGGATCTGCGAGACGCGCGTCTCGATGCCGAGCGCCGTCATCGCCATGGTCAGCGCGAACGTGTCGAGCGTGTTGACCGCATGGGTGGCCGCTTCGGGCAGCACGTGGAGCGAATTCACGATCACGAGCGCGAGGAAGCCGAGCGCGAACCAGGGCACCGCGAGCTTGCGTGCGCCACCGTGTGCAGCGTTACCGGCGTGGCCTGCAGGCGCCGCACCGCGCGCCGCACGGTTGAGCCACACGCCGAGCACGAGCAGCACGGGCACGAGCAGCATCACACGCGTCATCTTGACGATCGTGGCGATATGGGTGGCTTCGGGGCTTACGTTGCTCGCCGCGCCGACGACCTGGGCGACTTCGTGAATTGTGCCGCCGAAAAAGAGCCCCGCGCCGAGCGTATCGAGATGCAGCCAGCCCGCGCGATAGAGCACCGGGTAGAGGAACATCGAGAGCGTGCCGAACAGCACGACGCTGCCGACGGCCATGGCGCTCTTGTGCGGCTTCGATTGCAGCGTGGACTCGAATGCGAGCACGGCCGCCGCGCCGCAGATCGCGCTGCCTGCCGCCGTGAGGATGGCGGTATCGCGATCGAGTTTCAGGAGCTTCATGCCGACCCAGGTGCCGATGACGAGCGTGCTCACGACGATCACGACTGATTCGACGAGCCCCGGCACGCCGACCTGGGCGATTTCCTGCAGGCTCACGCGCAGCCCGAAGAACGCCACGGCGATGCGCAACAGCTTGCGCGCGGAGAAGTTGATGCCGGCGGCCCAGCTCTCGGGCATGCCGTCACGCAGCGCATTGCCGTAGATCGCGCCCGCGACGATGCCGACGATCAGCGGGCTCATGCCGAGCCCGGCGATGGCGGGCAGCGACGCGATGCTGGTGACGGCGGCCGCGAAGAGCGCGACGAACAGCACGCCGTTGAGCTGGCCGCGTGTGGATGGCAGCGAGTGCGCCAGAGTGGGTGAAGACATTTCGGCCTCTTTGTCGAACTGGGTGCGAACGGACACTGGACGAACCCCTCGATAAAGGGGTAGCGGATCGGGTAACGAACAGGGTCGCGATCGAATGGCCTAATCCTAATTTAGATATATCGATATGAAAAATCGTGATTTGTGAAGTAATATATAGGAAATCACGATGATTGAGAGTCATGACCCCGGAACAGCTGATAACCTTCGCCGCAGTCGCCGAGCATCTCAATATCAGTCGGGCGGCACTGGCACTGCATCTGTCGCAACCGGCCGTCTCGGGTCAGTTGCGGCTGTTGCAGGAGGAGGTCGGCGAAGCGCTCTACCAGCGCGACGGCCGCGGCGTGCGCCTCACGCCCACGGGCGAGCAGCTCGCGGGCTATGCGGTGCGACTGCGCGATACCTGGCGCGACGCGCTCGCCTGTCGCGACGCGCTGCGCGGCCTCGAGCGCGGCACGCTGCGCATCGGCGCGACCACGACGCCCGCCAGTTACCGGCTGCCGTATCTCGTGGCGCAATTCCATGCGGGCTATCCGCACGTGAAGCTCGAAACGTCGAGCGGGAATACGTCCGATGTCGTCGGCATGCTCGGGGCGGTGGATATCGCACTGATCGAAGGGCCGGTGGGCGAGCAGTTGCCGCCGGACACAGCGGTGCATCCGTGGCACGAGGACGAAATCGTCGCCATCGTGCCGCGCGGGCACGCGCTGACGCAGGCGTTGCCAGCGGCGCCCGGGGAGGGCGGCGAAGCGATGCCGTCCATCGCGCTGGAGGCGCTGGCTGAGTGGCCACTGGTCTTGCGCGAGGACGGTTCAGGGGTGCGCCAGGTCGTCGAGCGCGCGTTCGCGCGCGCGGGCGTGCCGATGCGCGTGGCGCTGGAGATCGCGGGCGTGGAGGGCGTGAAGGAGGCCGTGCGGGCGGGCATGGGCATCGGCTTCGTTTCTGCCATGTCGATGCGCCACGAGAATGGCGCCTTGCGCCAGATCCGCCTCGGCCCGGAGCCGCTCGCACGGCGCTTCTCGATTCTCGTGCCGCATGCGGGCGCGGCTTCGCGCGTCGCGCAGCGCTTTCTGGAGTTGTGCCTCGCGGACGCTCCCGGAACCTGATGGAACCGGACCTAGGGCATACCAGAATGGCGTGGTGCGCCGCGAGCGCGCACTATCCGCCTTAATCATCCGGCGCACAAGGCGCCTTTTTTCGGGCTGGGCTTGGAACCGGTTCCAAGAAGGGCGGATCGAAGCAGGTTTCAGGTGGCGCAACGCGCGTCGTCAGGCGCCGGCAGGCAACAGGAACAAGGCAATGGCGGAAATAGCGATCGTGGCGAGCGCGTTCGGCGCGCAGGCAATCTGGCGCGACGGGCACGCGGCGTGGAGCGCGTCGGCGCGGCGCGCGGGCGCCCAGGCATTCGAGGTGCGGCGCGAGCTGATGCACGACGCCGACGCGCAGCCCGATGCGCTGCGCGCGCTCGGTGCCGTGCTGGCTCGCGAAGGTCTGTGGCCCGTGTGGTCGACGCCCGACGCGCTCTACGGCGAAGACGGCGCGCTCGACGAGCCGGCGCTGCGGGCTGCGGTCGAGGCAGGCCAGGCGCTCGGCGCGCGCTTCGTCAAGCTCCAACTCGGCGGTTTCTCCGGCGACGCCTGGGCGGCGCGCCTCGCCGACCTGCTCGGGCAACTCGGCGTGCGCACCGGGGAAGCGGGCGGTGGCCTGCGCGTCGTCGTCGAAAACGGCCAGCTCGAGCAGGGCGGCAAGCTGGCCCAGTTCGTCGGCCTCTTCAACGCACTGCGCGATGCCGGCGTGCCGGATGCGATCGGGATGGCGTTCGACATCGGCAACTGGCAATGGCCGGGCGAGCCGCCGCTGCTCGCGGCTGCCACGCTCGCGCCGCATGTCGAGTACATCCACTGCAAGGCCGTGGTGGGCGAGGGCGCGCGCCGCTTCGCCGCCGCGCCCGGCGATGACGACACCCTGTGCCGGGCCGCGCTTGCGCTGCTGCCGACGAACGTGCCGCGCGGCATCGAGTTTCCGTTCGATCCGGCTCGCGTTGCCGGCGACGCCGCGCATTACGTCAAGTGGCTTGCCGCCGCCTGACGCGAATCATCGGCGGCATATCGACTTTGGCCCATCGACTTTGGCCCATCAACATCAGCGAGCGGACTTCGCCCCAGGCTACTCATACGATCAGGAACCCTCTCATGACCGACACACTCGATGTCCTCACTTACGGCGAAGCGATGGCGATGTTCGTCGCGACCGAGCCGGGACCGCTAGCCCAGGTGGGGCACTTCACGAAGCGCGCGGCGGGCGCTGAGCTTAATGTCGCGACCGGCCTCGCGCGCCTCGGCTTCAAGGTGGGCTGGGTGAGCCGCGTGGGCGCGGATTCGTTTGGCCAGTTCGTGCGCGACGTGCTCGCGCACGAAGGCATCGACTCTCGTTGCGTGAGCACCGATTCGCGCTATGCGACCGGCTTTCAGCTCAAGTCGAAGAACGACGACGGCAGCGATCCGGCCGTCGAATATTTCCGCCGCGGCTCGGCGGCGAGCCAGCTCTCGACCTACGACTATGAGGCGGACTACGTGCTCGGCGCGCGCCATCTGCACCTGAGCGGCGTCGCGCCTGCGATCTCGTCATCCTCACGCGAGCTCGCGTTCAAGCTCGCGCGCGAGATGCGCACCGCGGGCCGCACGATCTCGTTCGATCCGAATCTGCGTCCGACGCTCTGGGGCTCCGAAGCCGAGATGGTCGCCACGCTCAACGAACTCGCGAGCTTCGCCGACTGGGTGCTGCCCGGCGTGAGCGAAGGCCGCGTGCTGACCGGCTCGGACGATCCTGAAGCGATTGCGCGCTTTTACCTCTCGCGCGGCGCGCGCGGCGTGATCGTCAAGCTTGGCGCCGAGGGTGCGTACTATGCGAGCGCCGACGGCGAGCGCGGCCGCGTCGCGGCACAGCGCGTGGAGCGTGTCGTCGATACCGTGGGCGCCGGCGACGGCTTCGCCGTGGGTGTGGTGAGCGCGTTGCTCGAAGGCCGCGCGCTGCCCGCTGCGGTCGAGCGCGGCAATCGCATCGGCGCGCTGGCCGTGCAGGTGATCGGCGATTCGGAAGGCTTGCCGACGCGCGCGCAACTCGATGCGCTCGAAGGCACGCAAACGCAGGCGGGCGCTGCGACCGCGGCGGCTCTATAGCGGAACACGCGGCGCAATGCTGTAGCGAATTGGCGAGCGGCGCGCCGGATTATCAGGCTCTGCACGGGACCGAAGTAAGCGCCAAAGCGCTATTTCTGGTCGACAGCTTTGCATGGGACCAGAGTAAGCGCTTTGCATGGGCCCTGAGTAAGTGCTAAAGCACTAACTCAGGGCGACAGCTAAAGCGCTAACGCTGGTCGACAGGAGACAGGAGACAAAGATGACCTCAACCTCGCTCGCACCGCGCCGCTGGTGGGCAATCATGCCGATCGTGTTCATCACGTACAGCCTTGCCTATCTCGACCGCGCCAACTACGGCTTCGCTTCGGCGGCCGGCATCAATCGCGATCTCGGCATCAGCTCCGGGCTCTCGTCGCTGATCGGCGCGCTGTTCTTCCTCGGCTACTTCTTCTTCCAGTTGCCGGGCGCCATGTACGCCGAACGCCGCAGCGTACGCAAGCTCGTGTTCGTGAGCCTCGTGCTCTGGGGCGGCTGCGCCGCGCTCACCGGCGTCGTGACGAACATTGCGTCGCTCATGGCGATCCGCTTCGTGCTGGGCGTGGTGGAGGCGGCCGTCATGCCGGCCATGCTCATCTTCATCAGCAACTGGTTCACCAAGAGCGAGCGCTCGCGCGCCAACACCTTCCTGATCCTCGGCAATCCGGTGACGGTGCTCTGGATGTCGGTGGTCTCGGGCTATCTCGTGCATGCATTCGGGTGGCGCCACATGTTCATCGCCGAAGGCGCGCCGGCCATCGTGTGGGCCGTGTGCTGGTGGTTCCTCGTGCGCGACAAGCCCGCACAGGTCACCTGGCTCTCCGACGAAGAAAAGCGCGCACTCGACGCCGCCATGCGCGCCGAACAGGCCGCCATCAAGCCGGTGCGCAACTACGCCGAAGCGTTCCGTACGCCCGCCGTGATGCTGCTCTCGGCGCAGTACTTCTGCTGGAGCATCGGCGTGTACGGCTTCGTGCTGTGGCTGCCCTCGATCGTGAAGAACGGTTCGGCGCTCGGTATGGTGGAGACGGGCTGGCTTTCCGCGCTGCCGTATCTCGCGGCGACCATCACGATGCTCGTCGCCTCCTGGGCCTCCGACAAGCTCGACAATCGCCGCGCCTTCGTATGGCCGTTCCTGCTGGTCGGCGCGCTCGCGTTCGCGGCTTCGTACGCGCTCGGCTCGACGCACTTCTGGATCTCCTACGCGCTGCTCGTCGTGGCGGGCGCGGCGATGTACGCGCCGTACGGTCCGTTCTTCGCGATCGTGCCCGAGCTGCTGCCGAAGAACGTGGCAGGCGGCGCGATGGCGCTCATCAACAGCATGGGTGCGCTCGGCTCGTTCGTCGGCTCCTATGTCGTCGGCTACCTGAATGGCGCAACGGGCTCGCCTGCGGCATCCTATGCGTTCATGAGCGCGGCGCTGGTGGTCTCGGTGGGTCTCACGCTCGCCGTGAAGCCGCAGCGCGATACCGCGCAAGGCTACGCTTCGCCGGTTCACGGCAAATAACGCACCTCGAACAGCACACCTATGAAGCTCAAAATTGTTGCCTACAAAGCCTTGCCCGCCGATGTCGCCGACTCGCTGCGCGAGCATGCCGAAGTCGTTTTCGTCGATGCGGACGAGCCCGGCGCACTCGCCGCCGCGCTCAAGGACGCCGACGGCGCGATCGGCGCGAGCGTGAAGATCACGCCGGCGATGCTGGAAGGCTCGCGCGTGAAGGCGCTCTCGACGATCTCGGTGGGCTATGACCAGTTCGACGTGCCCGATCTGACGAAGCGCGGCATCGTGCTTGCGCACACGCCCGACGTGCTGACCGAATCGACAGCCGACACGGTGTTTGCGCTCATTCTTTCTAGCGCGCGCCGCGTGGTCGAGCTTGCCGACTGGGTCAAGGCGGGCCAGTGGAAGGCCAGCATCGGACCCGCGCAGTTCGGCGTGGACGTGCAGGGCAAGACGCTCGGCATCGTGGGGCTCGGGCGCATCGGCGGCGCGGTCGCGCGGCGCGCTGCGCTCGGCTTCAACATGAAGGTGCTCTACACGAACCGCAGCGCCAACGCCACGGCCGAGCGCGACTACGGCGCGCGCCGCGTCGAACTCGACGAGCTGCTGGCGAGTTCCGACTTCGTGTGCCTGCAGGTGCCGCTCACCGACGCCACGCGCCACATGATCGGCGCGGAGCAGCTGAAGAAGATGAAGAAGAGCGCGATTCTCATCAACGCCTCGCGCGGCGCGACCGTCGACGAGCAAGCGCTGATCGCGGCGCTCGAAGCCGGCACGATCCACGGCGCGGGCCTCGACGTGTTCGAGCGCGAGCCGGTCGATCCCGCATCGCCGCTCTTGCGCATGCCGAACGTGGTGGCGCTGCCGCACATCGGCTCGGCCACCCACGAGACGCGCCACGCGATGGCGCGTTGCGCGGCGGAGAATCTCCTCGCCGCGCTCGCGGGCACGCTCGACGTGAATATCGTCAACCGCGAGGTGCCAGGGCGATGAGTACGGACCCGGGCAGCACGGATGGTGCTGCGAAGGGCGCGGGCGCACCGGCTGCGCCGCCGCGCCGCGCGACGATCAGCGACGTGGCGAGCGAGGCTGGCACCGGCAAGACGAGCATTTCGCGCTATCTGAACGGCGAGCTCGGCGCGCTGTCGCCTGATCTGCGCGCGCGTATCGAGGCCGCGATCGAGCGGCTCGACTACCGCCCCAACCAGATGGCGCGCGGGCTCAAGCGCGGGCGCAACCGCCTGCTCGGACTGCTGCTCGCCGACCTCGCCAATCCCTATTCGGTGGAAATACTGCAGGGCGTGGAGGCTGCGTGCCATGCGCTCGGCTACATGCCGCTCATCTGCCATGCGGCGAATGAAGTCGACATGGAGCGCCGCTATCTGCAATTGCTCACGACCTATCGCGTGGAAGGCGTGATCGTCAACGCGCTCGGTGTGCGCGAATCGATGCTCAAGCCCGTGGGCAGCGGCGGCATTCCGGCCGTGCTGATCGACCGCACCGTCGACGGCCTCGAAGCCGATGTCGTCGGCCTCGACAATGCGGCGGCCGTGCGCCTCGGCACGGAGCACCTGGTGGCGCGCCGCTACGACGACATCGTGTTCGTCGTGCAGCCGTTCGAGCACGTGAGCTCGCGGCGCGAGCGGGAAGCCGCATTTCGTGCTTCGATGCAGGCCACGAAGGGGGCGGCGCGCGGCACGACGCACGTGCTCGATCTCCACGACGATGCGGCGTGTCAAAAGGCGCTTGGTGCGCTCGACGCGCACCTCGCCGATGCCGCCGCACGCGGCGCTCGCTGCGCGCTCTTTGCGGCGAACGCACCTGTGGCGCTGCGCCTCGCGCTCCATCTGAAGGCGGCGCTCGGCGCGCAGTGGCAGCAGCGCGTGGCGTTGATCGCCATCGACGATCCGGAGTGGGCGGAGTTGGCTGGCATCACCACGATTCGGCAGCCCACGCGCGCAATCGGCTATCGCGCCGTGGAGTTTCTGCACGAGCGCATCGAAGGCGCAGCGCCCGCCGCTCGCGCGGCGGCGTTCGAAGGCGAGCTGGTGGTGAGGGCTTCGACGCTCGGGTGACGACGGCGGCATCGTCGGCGCTCGTTGCGGGCCGGTTGCATGATTGGCACGATCGGCACGATTGGCGTGCGTGCGCGCGCGGGTGGGGCTGCGCGCCGGGCCTGATATCTGCGATCATTCGGGCTGCGGCGCGCGTCCACGCGTGCCGAATGTCATAAGGAAGCCCATGTCCGTAGCCCCGATCACGCTCGTCTGCCTCTCGCTCGCCACGCTGTTCGTCGCCGTCTTGCCGGTGTCGCTCTATCGCCGGTTGCGCGTGGCGTACGCGCTCGACTGGCGCGATACGATCTCGGGCATTGCCGTCTTCGCACTCTTCGCGACCGTGATCGAGCGCTCGCTCAATGACTATGTGCTGCACGGGAACGCCGTTTTTGCGCAGGTGCTGTCGCATCCGGCCGCGTTCGTGCTGTACGGGGCGCTGGCCGCGGGCGTGTGCGAGGAGGTCGGGCGCTACATTGCGATGCGGCTCATCGAGCGCCGTGGCGTGCGCCAGCCCAACGCTCCCGTGGATGGCACGGCGCTTGGCTACGGCATCGGGCACGCGGGTGCGGAGGCGTGGTTCGTCGGCGTACTGGTGCAACTGCAATGGATCGTGTTCGCGGTGCTCGCGAATCGCGGCAATCTCGACGAGCATCTCGCCAATCTCACGCTCGACTCAGTGCTGCGCGTCCACCTGATTCTCGCGAGCCTCTCGCCGCTCTTCGCTGGCGTGTTTGCGCTCGAGCGCACGGCGGCGTTCGTCTTCCAGATCGGCCTGTCCGTGCTGATGTGGCGCGGCGTGCGCGCGGGGCGCAAGAGCATCCTGCCGCTCGCGATCGCGGTGCACGCGCTCATCGACGTACCCGCCGCGATGTACCAGGCGCGCCTCGTGCCGCTGATCGCGGTGGACGGGTTTTATGCCGTGGCGGCCGCTGTGGTCGCCGTCGTGCTTTTCAGGACGTGCCGCCTCGAGCGGCGTGTCGCGCGCGCGGCGTAAGCCCGCGTGTCTCATCACTCTTTTCTGGCGTCAATGGAAGCCTATCTCTTTGAATGCGCGAGCCCCGATTTCGACGAGCTCGCCCGTGTGATCGCCGACATCTTTCCCGAGCAAACGCGCTTTGCCGAGGAACGTGACGAAAACGGCGTGCCGCAGCTGGTCGTGCACTGGGTTGCGATGCGCTTTGGCTCGAAGGCGCGCCGCATGGCGCTGACGATCGCGCTCGCGCCCGCGGCGCTCGCGCGCTATCGCGCGTTGCCGGCAAGGCTGCGCGGCCGCAGCTTCGCCGTATTGCGAGCCTATGTGGAAACAACGATCGAATCGCTGGAGGAGCAGCACGCGAAAGGCGAAGACGTGCCGCACGAAGTGACGATCGCGCTCGACGAGGAGTTTGCTTGATGTGAGCCGGGCAGGGAGGGCACGGGCGCATTGCGCCCGGATTGCGCCCGGCTCGCGGAGTCTGCCTGGATCGGGCGCTCAGTTGGCTGGACGATAAACCTTGGCGAAACGCGCGGCCTGCACGACACCGTAGTCGCCGGGCGCGTATTGCATGACCCAGTCGCCGGCCACACCGCTCAGGCGGTCACCGCCTGCCGAGCGCACGATCGTGAACGGTTCGTCCATGCGCTTCGCGAGCACCACGACCTGGCGGTTGCGATACGCGCCTGCCTCGCCGTGGACGAGAGCGGGGCTGGCCGGCAGGTACTTCGCGTCGAAGCGTTCGCGCGAGACGACCCAGCGTTCGCCGGTCGAGCCGGTGATGATCGCGTCGCCTGCGGCATAGCGGTTCGGGCCTTCGAGGCTCAACAGCTCGCCCGCTTGCGCCGCGAACTCGACGCTCACGGTTTCGTCCTTGACGACGGGCTGGGCGGCGGGGTCGCCGCGCAGGTCGAGTTGGGTCAGTTCAATCATGATTGCGGCAGCGGACCTGCCTCGAAAAAGTCGGAATTCCAATGGCGCGACGGCCGGGCGCCGATATACCCGGTAAGCCCGGCCCTCGCGCGGTCCGCAAGATTACCCTGAATCGGGCCGCCGCGCACGCCTGAACCGATGCGGGCGGCGGCGCATCAGGGCCTTACTGCGCAGCCGAAGCGGCGTCGCTCGCCGCGGCAGCCGCGGACGGCTTCGTACGGCTCTTGTGCTTCGGGTGCGCCGGCTTGCCCGCCTGGCCGTGCTCGTGGTCGCGGCGGAAGGTTTGATCGGCGAGCGTCTTTTGCTCGGGCGAGAGGCTGTTGTAGAGCGGTTCGAAAGCCGTGACGAGCTTCTGCATGTCATCGGCATGTGCCTGCGTGATCTGCGCGTACTGCTTCATGTCGTCGAGCGCATTACGCGTGTTCTCGGTTTCCATGCGCTGCTTGTAGAGCGCGGCCATCGTTTGGCCGTTGGTGCGCATGACGTCGGCGAAAGCCTTCCACTGCGGCTCCTGCTCGGGCGTGATCTTGAGCTGCGAATGCAGCCACGTGATGCGTTCCTCGACACGTTGCTGATGCTGCGCGGCGCGCACGTCGGCACTCGAAGCGGCCGTTGCCGTGGCGGACGACGCGGCGCTTTGAGCGAACGCGCCGCTCATCGAGAGCGTCGCGGCAAGGATGACGAAAGCTTTCTTCATTGTGAGTCCTCGAATCGTTTTGTAGCGGGTAGCACGGCCGAAACCGCTGCAGCCGTTATTAGTACCACGTTCCGTATCGGGTACACCCTGACTGCGACACTTGCTTACAAACGAAACGCAAGGAAACGCGCTGAAATTCGAACGGTGCATGGCTCGCGCACGTTGCTCCCACGCTCCCCGGCGCATCGGCTCGCGCGATAATGACGCCGATCCCAACTCCCGCACTGACCTTTGCCCGATGAGACCACCGCGCCTCGATCAACTCGATGAACTCGACCGCAGCCTCGTCGCGCTGCTGCAGGAAAACGCGCGCGAAAGTGTGGCGAATCTCGCCCGGCGCCTGGGCGTCGCGCGCACCACGGTGCTTGCGCGCATCGAGCGGCTCGAGCGCACGCAGGTGATCGCGGGCTACGGTGTGCGGCTCGGCCAGGACGTGCTCGATGCGAGCCTGCAGGCCTGGGTCGGGCTCATCATCGCGCCGCGTCACGGGCCCGACGTGCAAAAGCGCCTCGGCAAGATGCCCGAAGTGCAGTTGCTGTGCGCGGTGAGCGGCGAATACGACTACGTCGCGTGGCTGCGCGCCGATTCGCCCGATCGCCTGAACGACCTGCTCGACCAGATCGGCGGCATGCCGGGCGTGGAGCGCACGACCACGTCGATCGTGCTCGCGCGCAAGGTTGATCGCGGCACGGTGACGGGCTGAATAGCGGTCCCGGCGCGAGCCGTTTTTACACTTTTCGTCATTTCGACGAAAAGTGTCGTCGAAATGACGAAAGCCGCGGTCGAAGCGCATCGTTTTGTGTCTATGATCCGATTTTGCCTCTCCCTAGACTGTGGCTGAACGGGCGCTGCCCATCCCCAAGCACAGAAAACCAAAGGAGATGACAAATGAAAGTCGCAATTGCAGGCGCCGGTTTGATCGGCCACACCATCGCCCACATGCTGCGCGAAACCGGGGACTACGAAGTGGCGGCCTTCGACCGCGATGCAAAGGCGCTCGAACCGCTCGCGGCGCAGGGTATCCCCACAGCGCGAGTCGATTCCGGCGATGCCGCCGCGCTGCGCGGCGCGCTCGAAGGCTATGACGTGCTCGTCAACGCGCTGCCGTATTACCTCGCGGTGAACGTCGCCTCGGCGGCGAAGGGCGCGGGCGTTCACTACTTCGACCTGACCGAGGACGTGCGCGCAACGCATGCGATCCGCGCGCTCGCCGAAGGCGCCGACCATGTTTTCATGCCGCAGTGTGGCCTCGCGCCCGGTTTCATCGGCATTGCCGCGCACGCGCTCGCGAGCCGCTTCACCGAGATCCGCGAGGTCAAGATGCGCGTGGGCGCGCTGCCGCAGTTCCCGACCAATGCGCTCAAATACAACCTCACCTGGAGCGTCGACGGCCTCATCAACGAGTATTGCCAGCCGTGCGAGGCGATCCGCGATAGCCGCACGCAGTGGGTGCAGCCGCTCGAAGGGCTCGAGCATTTCTCGCTCGACGGCGTGGAATACGAGGCCTTCAATACGTCGGGCGGCCTCGGCACGCTTTGCGAGACGCTCTCGGGACGCGTGGAGTCGCTCGACTACAAGTCGGTGCGTTACCCGGGGCACCGCGAACTGATGCGGTTCCTGCTCGAGGACCTGCGCCTCGCGAGCGACCGCGACACGCTCAAGTCCATCATGCGCCGCTCAGTGCCCGCCACGGAGCAGGACGTCGTGCTCATCTTCATGACGGTTACGGGGATGCGTAACGGCCAGCTCGTACAGGAAGTGTTCACACGCAAGATCTTCGCGAAGACCGTGTGCGGCGTGCCCATGAGCGCGATCCAGATCACCACGGCCGGCGCGATGTGCGCAGTGCTCGACCTGTTCCGCGAAAAGCACCTGCCGCAAGCCGGGTTCGTGCGCCAGGAGCAGGTGTCGCTGCACCAGTTCCTCGCGAACCGGTTCGGTCAGGTGTACGAAGGTGCGACGCTCGACAGCCGCGCGAAGGTGCCGGCCTGACGGCTCACGCCGGCGCGCCCGCGAGGACCAGGCGCTGCAGCAAGGCGTCGTAGTCGGCCTCGGTGGGCGTGGTGTTGTCGAACAGGAGGAGGCCGTCGAGCTGCTCGCCCGACGGCATGAAGCGCCGCTGCCGGTATTCGTCCCAGTGGGCGAGCTTGTAGGCGTCGATAGGATGGCTGCGCGCGACGATGCGCGCGCGCGCCGTTTCCTCGCTCGTGTGGACCCAGAGCACCGTGAGCGCGACCTGCGGCCCGACACCGAGCCAGCCGCGGTCGAACAGCTTGCGCTCGCGTACCTCGCGTGAAAGCGGACCCACCACGAGCACGCTCACGCCAAGCTCGAGATTTTCGCGGGCGGTGTCGATGAGCCCCCGGTACTCGGGGTCGCGCAGGTGTTGCAGGAAGAGCGGGCTGTCGCGGTCGTTCGGGTCCTGTGTTAGCGCGCCCATCGCGGCGGCGCTATAGCCGCCGTAGAGCGTGTCCTTGTCGAGCAGGCAGAACGGCTCGCCGGTCGCGCGTACGAGCGGGGCGAACAACCGCTTGGCGAGCGAAGTCTTGCCGGTTCCGGCGTGACCGCAGAAGAACACCAGCCGCGTCACGGGCGGTGTGCCTCGCCGGGCTGAGCGCCAGGATAGCCCGGGCGGCCTTCTTCAGGCCCGTGCTGGCCCGGCCCGTGGCCGTTCAGGAACTTGCCGTTGATGTCGAGCCACATCACGTTGATGATGCCAAAGCCAAGCGCCACGCCGATGCCGAGGATCCACGAGAAGTACCACATCGCCTTTGCCCCCTCTCCGTGCGGGTTGCGCGTGCTGCCGCGCATTGTTCGAAGCATATAACATCGATGATGGGTATGGCGCCAGCGCGTCGGTCACAGGCGCAAACGAGAGATTCGCGACGACGCCCGCAGGCCTGGGGCCTAAGCCCAATACCACCGGCAACCATCCAGGAGAGGACCGGAAGAGGCACCCAGGTGCCGGCTCCGCTCGATAAAGGGGAAAGCGCCCATGCCATCGCGCGTGTTGACTGCGAGCATCGCCGCCATTGCAACGGCGCTCGCCCTGGCCGGCTGCGCCGAGGAGCCGGCGCCGCCGGTCCCGTTCAAGGCCGTGCCGGCCGAGCGCATTCTGAAGCCGGGCTATACGGAGCCGGGCGAGGGCCTCGTCGCCGTGGACGTGCGCCGCGAGCGCAGCCGCAATGTCATCGTGAAGTTCCGCGATGCGCCGGTCTATATCGACGGCGAACCCGTCACCGACCTCATGAACGGCGAGCACGTCACGTTCTACCTGAAGCCGGGCGTGCACCGCATCGGCGTGACGACGCAGTTCGATCCCGTGGTGGAGCTGCGCTTCCTCGTGGATCCGCGCTATACGAACCGCGCGAGCGTCACCTTCGACAAGGACGATCGCATCGGTATCCGGCGCGTCGCGCAATAGGCCGCAGGCCGTGCGCGGCCGGCACGACGGCCTCGACGGTTGCCCGGATGCGCCGGTGTGGCACGTGCGCGGTGAACGGCGCGGGCGAAGCACGCATGTGCGGTACGGGAACCCACCGTGCCGTCGCCGGTCAACGGAACACCTTACACTTGGCAACCGGTTCAACCCGAAACAGGGCAGCCGGTGCTCGCCCCGCGAAGAAAACGACATGCTGATCAACTGCGCCGCGTATCAAGGCGGCAAGAAACTGGCCGAAGTCCCCGTCGAGGCCATCAGCGACTATCTGGCGAAGCCGGAATGCTTCGTATGGGTGGCGCTCAAGGATCCCGACGCCGGCGAGATGGCCGCGATGAAGGAAGAGTTCGGCCTGCATGCGCTCGCAATCGAAGACGTGATGAACGGCAACCAGCGGCCGAAGATCGAGGAATACGGCGACACGCTATTTTGCGTGCTCCACACGCTCGAGCTCGACGACGACGGCGAAGTCATCACGGGGCAGGTGAACGTGTTCGCCGGCCCCAATTTCGTGCTCTCGGTGCGCCACCGCGCGCAACAGGGCTTCACCGACGTGCGTGCGCGCTGCGAGCGTGAACCCGAGCTGCTGCGCGAAGGCTCCGGCTTCGTGCTCTACGCGCTGATGGACAGCGTGGTCGACCGCTACGCGCCGGTGCTCGAGACGCTCTCGGCCGAGGTCGAGGAACTGGAAGACCGCATCTTCGAGAAGCACAATCTCGCGGGTTCGCGCGCAATCATCGAGGATCTCTATTCCCTCAAGCGCCGCCTCGTGATCCTCGCGCACCACGTCACGCCGCTGCTCGACGCCGTCGGCAAGCTGGTGGGCGGGCGCATCCCGCAGATCTGCGTGGGTATGCAAGCCTATTTCCGCGACGTCTACGACCACCTCGTGCGCGTGTCCAACTCCATCGACGCGCGGCGCGAGATGATCGTGACGGCCATTCAGGTGAACCTCGGCATGATCTCGCTCGCGGAGAACGAAGTGACCAAGCGGCTCGGCGCATTCGCCGCGCTCTTCGCCGTGCCGACGATGATTGCGGGTATCTACGGAATGAACTTCGAGCACATTCCGGAGCTACATTTCAGGTTCGGCTACCAGATCTGCCTCGCGGCCATGGTGCTGATCGACGTTTTCCTGTTTTTCCTGTTTCGACGCATCAACTGGCTCTGAGGTGGCGCCGGCGTCGTTCGCGTTTGCCGAAGGAAGGGATTGCTGCGTTGCCGCAGCGCCGGCATTGACACCGCGAAGCGCCGGCGCCGAGAATGGGCCGCCAGCAAACGTTTGCGCGCAACCAGAAAGCAGGGCCCGTCCGGGCCCGACAAACCGGAGACACCGAAGATGAACTCCCGCATTCGCCGCCGCATCCTCCTCGCCACCACCGTGCTCGCCGCGACCTGCGCGCTGCCGCTTGCCGCCCACGCCCAGGCCGCCGGCAAGAAGCCGAAAGTCGCGCTCGTCATGAAGTCGCTCGCCAATGAGTTCTTCCTCACCATGGAGACCGGCGCGAAGGACTATCAGAAGCACAACGCCTCCGAGTTCGATCTCATCACCAACGGCATCAAGAACGAGACCGACACCGCCGCGCAGATCCAGATCGTCGAGCAGATGATCGTCTCCAAGGTCGATGCCATCGTGCTCGCGCCGGCCGACTCGAAGGCGCTCGTGCCCGTCGTCAAGAAGGCGGTGGACGCGGGCATCATCGTCGTGAACATCGACAACCGGCTCGATCCCGACGTGCTCAAGTCCAAGGACCTGAACGTGCCGTTCGTTGGCCCCGACAACCGCAAGGGCGCGCGTCTCGTGGGCGACTACCTCGCCAAGCGGCTCAAGTCGGGCGACCAGGTGGGCATCGTCGAGGGCGTCTCCACCACGACCAACGCGCAGCAGCGCACGGCGGGCTTCAAGGACGCGATGCAGGCCGTGGGCGCGAAGATCGTCTCGGTGCAGTCGGGCGAATGGGAGATCGACAAGGGCAACGCCGTCGCTTCCGCGATGCTCAACGAGTACCCCGACCTCAAGGCGCTCCTGTGCGGCAACGACAACATGGCGATCGGCGCCGTGTCGGCGGTGCGCGCGGCGGGCAAGCAGGGCAAGGTGTACGTGGTCGGCTACGACAACATCGACGCCATCAAGCCGATGCTCAAGGACGGCCGCGTGCTCGCCACCGCCGACCAGTTCGCGGCGAAGCAGGCGGTGTTCGGCATCGATACGGCGCTCAAGGCGCTCAAGGAGCACAAGAAGCAGTCCGAGCTTTCGGGCATCGTCGAAACGCCCGTGGTGCTCGTCACGAAGTAAGCGCGGCGCGCCGCTTCTCGTGGCGCTCGCCGTGGGTTGGCCCTGCGCTGCCGCGGCAGCCGCAGCGGCGTGCCGTGTGGGTATTTGTGCGCGCAACTCAATAAATGCTCAAGAATTGCGCTGCGCAGCCGTTATGTGTACCGGGATGGCCGCATGGGCGGCCGTCCTTCGCTGGGCGGCAAAATGCTGCGCAGCGCGCCGTTCGATACCGCTCTACCGGGGCGTGTGGCGGCGGCGCGGACCCGCAGCATCCGGGCGGCGTGTGCGCCGGTTTATCTCCGGCGGCGCGGCTCGCGACTACAGGATCGTGATGGATGCAATTGCCCCCGACGTAGCGTCACCTGCGCCTGCCGTGCTTGTGGTCACGGGCGTGGGCAAGACCTACGAGCAGCCGGTGCTCGCCGACGTCAGCCTCGCGCTGCACGCGGGCGAGGTGCTTGCGCTCACGGGAGAAAACGGCGCGGGCAAGAGCACACTCTCGAAGATCGTGGGCGGCCTTACGGCGCCGAGCGCGGGCAGCATGGCGCTGATGGGCCGGCCCTACGCACCGGCGAGCCGCCGCGAAGCCGAGGCGCTCGGCGTGCGCATGGTCATGCAGGAGCTGAACCTGCTGCCCACGCTCACGGTTGCCGAGAATCTTTTTCTGGACCGCCTGCCGCAGTCGGGGCCGCTGCGGTTCGGCTGGATCGACCGCAAGCGGCTGCGTGCGAACGCGCACGCGGCGATGGCGCAGGTCGGGCTCGAGGCGATCGACCCCGATACGCCCGTGGGCGAACTCGGCATCGGGCATCAGCAGCTCGTGGAGATCGCGCGCAACCTGATCGGCAATGGCGGGGATGCCGGCAGTTCGGGCAGCCCGGGCGGTTCCGGCAGTTCAGGCGATATGCGCGTGCTCGTCCTCGACGAGCCCACGGCCATGCTCACGGGCCGCGAAGTCGAACTGCTGTTCGAGCAGATCGCGCGGCTCAAGGCGCGCGGCGTGGCGCTCGTGTACATCTCGCACCGGCTCGAGGAGCTCGAGCGCATTGCGCAGCGCGTCGCGGTGCTGCGCGACGGCCGGCTCGTGCGCGTGGACGCCATGGCCAATCTCACGCCCGAGCGCATCGTCGCGCTGATGGTGGGGCGTGAGCTTGGCGAGCGCATCGATCTCGGACAGCGGCGCATCGGCGCGCCGCTGCTGAAGGTGGAAGGACTCACGCGCGCGAAGGCCGTGCGCGACGTGTCGTTCGAAGTGCGCGCGGGCGAGATCTTTGGCGTTTCGGGGCTGATCGGCGCGGGTAGAACGGAGTTGATGCGGCTCATCTACGGCGCCGACCGCATGGAGCGCGGCACCGTGGCGCTCGCGCCCACGCCGGGCGCCGCGCCCGAGCCGGTGCAGATCGGCTCGCCCGCCGACGCGGTGCGCCTCGGCATTGCGCTCATCACCGAAGACCGCAAGGGCGAGGGGCTCCTGCTGCCGCAGCCGCTCGCCGCGAACGTGACGCTCGGCAACCTGGGCGCGGTGTCGCGCTACGGCGTGGTGGACGCGGCCCGCGAGAACACGCTGGCGCGCACGCAGATCGACGCGCTGCGCATCCGCACGGCCGGCCCCGCGCAGCCGGTGGGCGAGCTCTCGGGCGGCAACCAGCAAAAGGTCGTGATCGGCCGCTGGCTCGCGCGCGACATCACGCATGCGATGCGCGTGGTGCTGTTCGACGAGCCGACGCGCGGCATCGACGTCGGCGCGAAGTTCGACATCTACGCGCTGATGGGGGCGCTTGCGCGCGAGGGCCGCGCGCTCGTGGTGGTGTCGAGCGACCTGCGCGAGCTGATGCTGATCTGCGACCGCATCGGCGTGATGTCGGCGGGGAAGATGACGGCCGTCTACGCGCGCGACGAATGGAGCCAGGACTTGCTGCTCGCCGCCGCGTTCGCGGGCCTGCGCGCCGAGGATGCGCTCGTTGCCGACGCGGCCGATCTGCCGGATTCGGCCGGCGTGCCGGACAGCGCGGCACAAGGCGCGACGGCGCACGACGCGCACCGAGGAAACGACGACCCACGAGGGAGCGCGTCATGACGAACGACCCGTTGCACAGGCAACCATCGCCCCCCGGTGACGAAGGCAGTGGACGAACCAGTTCGACCAAAAGTGCGTCCACTGCCGGCGGCACGCCCGCGGCTTCGGCGCCACAGACGGTGTCAAAGACGGCGCCACATACTGCGCCCGCGAGCGGCAAGCCGGCGGGCACGCGCTTTGGTTTTTCGAACTACCTCGGCCTCGCGCTCGCGCTCGTCGCGATGATCGTGCTGTTCTCGCTGCTCAGTTCGCACTTTCTCACGTACGATACCTTCAGTACGATTGCAAACCAGATTCCCGATCTCGTGGTGATGGCCGTGGGCATGACTTTCGTGCTGATCATCGCGGGCATCGATCTGTCGGTGGGTTCCGTGCTCGCGCTCGGCGCTTCGGTGGTGAGCGTGGCGTCGCTGAAGTGGGGCTGGGGCGCGCTGCCGGCGGCGCTGATCGGACTCGTGGCCGCGGCGGCAACGGGCACGCTCACGGGCGCGGTCACGGTGGGCTGGCGCATTCCGTCGTTCATCGTCTCGCTCGGCGTACTCGAAGCGGCGCGAGGGCTTGCGTACCAGATGACGAACTCGCGCACTGCGTATATCGGCGATGCGTTCGATTTCCTCTCGAACCCGATCGCGTTCGGCATCTCGCCGGCGTTCCTGATCGCGGTGGCGGTGATGGTGATTGCGCAGCTCACGCTCACGCGCACGGTGTTCGGCCGCTACCTGATTGGTATCGGCACCAACGAGGAAGCGGTGCGGCTCGCGGGCGTCGATCCGCGGCCGTACAAGGTGATCGTGTTTGCGCTGATGGGCGCGCTTTCGGGGCTCGCGGCGCTGTTCCAGATTTCGCGCCTCGAAGCCGCCGATCCGAATGCGGGAGTGGGGCTCGAGCTGCAGGTGATCGCGGCCGTAGTGATCGGCGGCACGAGCCTGATGGGCGGCAGAGGGTCGGTGATCAGCACGTTCTTCGGTGTCTTGATCATCTCGGTGCTGGCTGCGGGGCTCGCGCAGATCGGCGCGAACGAGCCCACCAAGCGCATCATCACCGGCGCGGTGATCGTCGTGGCGGTCGTGCTCGACACGTACCGCAGCAGGCGAGGCAAGAGAGGTAGCAGGGCATAACAAACTTGACGAGGGCGCGGCCCGCAACCCAACGCGGGCCGGCGGATATGACCGGGGATGCTGCGCGTGATTATTCCAACAACGGGTGCGCGGCGAGCCGGCAGCAACAGGGCAGCAAAAAAAGCAGGAGCAACATAAATATGGCGACGATCAAGGATGTGGCCGCCGTGGCGGGGGTATCTTTCACGACGGTGTCGCATGTGGTGAACAACTCGCGTCCGGTATCGGCGGACGTGCGGGCCAAGGTCGAGCTCGCGATCCGCGAGCTGAACTACGTGCCTTCGGCGGTGGCGCGCTCGCTCAAGGCGCGCTCGACGGCGACCGTGGGGCTGCTCGTGCCGAACGGCACCAACCCGTACTTCGCCGAGCTCGCGCGCGGCGTCGAGGACGGCTGCGCGCGCAAGGGCTACTGTGTGTTCTTCTGCAACTCTGACGACGACCCGGTCAAGCAGCGCAACTACCTGCGCGTGCTGCAGGAAAAGCGCATTGATGGCTTGATCGTCGCTTCGGCCGGCGACGACGCGACGCTCGCCGCGACGCTCGCCGGCACCCGCGAGCCGATCGTCGTCATCGACCGGAACATCGAGGGGCTCGACGCCGATCTCGTGCAGATCGATCACGAACGCGGCGCCTGGCTCGCCACGCGGCACCTGCTGGAGCTGGGGCACTCGCGCATTGGCTGCATCATCGGGGCGGTGACGTCGGCGGTGAGCGCGATGCGCATGCATGGCTTTTTGCGCGCCATGTCCGAGCGCGGCGTGGAAATTCCGGAGGGCGCGATCGTCGAAAGCGACTTTTCCGGTGCGGGCGGCTACCGCGCGGCGGCGCAACTGCTCGATACCGTGCGGCCGACCGCGATCTTCGCCGGCAACGACATGATGGGCATCGGTGCTCTGCGCGCGGCCGCCGAGCGCGGGTTGCGCGTGCCGACCGACTGCTCGATCATCGGCTTCGACGACATCGAGCTCGGCAATTTCACCTGGCCCGCGCTCTCCACAGTCGGCCAGCCGGCGCGCGCGCTCGGCGAAATGGCAGCGCTCACGCTGATCGAGCGCATCGCGGGCGAGCGTGGGGAGGGCGTGAAGGTGCGCCGCCGCGTGATGCCGCCCACGCTCTTCGCCCGCGAATCGACAGGGCCGTGGATCGGGGCGGAGCATGTCGCGCCGCTCGCGGCCTGAACCGGGGGCGGCCACACCCAACCGAAGGAGGCATCGTGGCGATTGACGAATCAAGGGCATCAAGGCCAGCCGTCGCGCGCGGGCGCGTCGCCGTGGTCGGCAGCCTGAACATGGATCTCGTCGTGCGGGCGCCGCGTCTGCCGAACCCCGGCGAGACGCTCGCGGGCAGCGCGTTCGCGCAGGTGCCGGGCGGCAAGGGCGGCAACCAGGCCGTGGCGGCGGCGCGACTGGGCGCGCAGGTGGCGATGGTCGGCCGCGTGGGCGCCGACAGCAACGGCGAGGTGTTGCGCGCGGGGCTCGTGGCCGAAGGCATCGACTGCGGCGCACTCGAAACCTCGTCGAGCGCGCCGACCGGCGTGGCGCTGATCGTGGTCGACGACGCGAGCCAGAACGCGATCGTCATCGTTGCGGGCAGCAACGGCGAGGTCACGCCCGAGACGCTTGTGCGCCACGGGGCCGTGCTCGGCGAGGCCGATGTCGTGGTTTGCCAGCTCGAAACGCCCACCGACACCGTGGCGGCCGCGCTTGCCGCCGCGCGCCGGCTCGGCAAGATCACCGTCCTCAATCCGGCGCCCGCCACCGGGCCGCTGCCGGCACACTGGCTGCCACTCGTCGACTACCTCGTGCCGAACGAACACGAGGCTGCGGCGCTGACCGGCCTCGCGGCAAGCACGCCCGAAGACGCGGCGCGCGCCGCGCTTGCGCTGCGCGAAGCGGGCGCGCGCAACGTGCTGGTGACGCTCGGCGCGCAGGGCGTGTGCGCACTGCTGGACGGCGCCGCACCCACGCATCTGGGCGCGCCGCGCGTGAGCGCCGTGGACACCACGGCCGCCGGCGACACCTTCATCGGCGCATTCGCGGCACGCCTCGCCGCCGGGGAGAGCGCGCCGGACGCGATCGCTTTTGCGCTGCGCGCGGCCTCGATTTCCGTCACCCGTTCGGGCGCTCAACCATCGATTCCAAGGCTTGCCGAGCTTCAGGGCTGAGCCGCCCCGTGCCCTTGCCGCGATGACCGGTCGTGCTGTGGGCTCAATGCAGGAACAACTGCGCGTAAATCCCTAATACTTCATACCATATACACATTTCAAGACCGCGAAAGCCCTTGCCGTTAACTCCACTTAGAGTGGCAGCGCAAAATCGGGCGCGAGCGCCCGACCAGAAGACAAACATGGGGGAGTCATGGGCAAGGGCATCAGCATCAAGGCGCGCATCGGCATCACAATGGGCTTTCTCGCCGCGTTGATCGTCGTCATCAGCGGATTGGGCCTGCTCGGTCTCACGCGCTCGAATGACGCGTACCGGGAGACATTCACCGATCAGATGCCGAGTTCGCACGCGGTCAATCTGGCGGAGATCTACGCCGCGCGCGAGCGTCTCGCGCTCGACCGGGCGGCATTCGAGCTCGGCACGCCGGACGCCGCCGCGACGTTCGAGCGCGCGCGCATGCTGCGCGGCGTTTCCGACGACTTCTGGAAAAAGTACATGAGCTTGCCGCACAGCCCCGAGGAGGACCGCCTCGCGCAGGAGGTCGTGGCGCGCCGCGATGCGCTGCACCAGGCCGCGGACAGGTTCGTCACGTTCGCCCAGTCGGGCGAGCAGGCCAAGGTGGTGGAAGGCGCGAAGGCGCTCAAGGACGCCTACGACGGGCTCTCGAAGGCCGACGCCGCACTCGACAAACTGCAGGTGACCCAGGCGCAGCAGGGTTTCGACGACGCTCAGGCCGCATTCTCCGAATTGCGCATAGCGTGCCTCGTGGCGCTGTTGGTCGGCGTCGGCGCGGCGATCTACTCCTTCCTCTCGCTGCGCCGCGCCATTGCCGAGCCGCTTGGCGAGGCGCTCGGCGCCTTCCAGGCCATCGCCGCTGGCGACCTGCGCCGCCCGGTCGTCGTGCGCCGCAACGACGAGATGGGTGAACTGCTGGGCGGCGTCGCGCAAATGCAGCGCAGCCTCACCGACACGGTGCGCTCGGTGCGCTCGGGCACGGAGTCGATTGCCACGGCCACGCGCGAAATCGCAGCGGGCAACATCGATCTTTCGTCGCGCACCGAAGAGCAGGCCACGGCGCTCCAGCAGACCGCCTCGAGCATGGAGCAGCTCACGGGCACCGTGAAGCAGAACGCCGACAACGCCCGCCAGGCCAGCGCGCTCGCTGCCAATGCCTCCGAAATCGCCAACAAGGGCAATGCGGTCGTCAATCAGGTGGTCGGCACGATGGGCGACATCAACGAGAGCTCAGCGAAGATCGCCGAGATCATTACGATCATCGAGGGCATCGCGTTCCAGACCAACATCCTCGCGCTCAATGCGGCCGTCGAAGCGGCGCGCGCGGGCGAGGAGGGCCGCGGCTTCGCCGTGGTGGCGGGTGAGGTGCGCAGCCTCGCGCAGCGCTCGTCGGCGGCGGCCAAGGAGATCAAGGGGCTCATCGACAGCTCGGTCGAGCGCGTGCAGGCCGGCTCGGCACTCGTCGACGAGGCGGGCCGCACGATGAGCGAGATCATTGGCGCGGTGCAGCGCGTGACCGACATCATGGGCGAGATCGCGGCGGCCTCGCAGGAGCAGTCGGGCGGTATCGAGCAGGTTGCGCGCGCGGTCACGCAGATGGACGAGGTGACTCAGCAGAACGCGGCGCTCGTCGAAGAGGCGGCGGCTGCCGCGCAGTCGCTCGAGGACCAGGCGGGCCGGTTGCGCGAGGCGATCGCGGTGTTCAGTCTGGACGACGGGGCGGCCGCTGCCCCGCCGAAACTCCCCGCTCGGGTCACGACAAAGCCGGCTTCGCGCCCGACTTCGCACCCGACTCCCGCCCCCGCGGCGTCGGCAAGGCGCACTCCGCGCACCGCGCCCTCTGCGGCCCAGCCGGTTGCCCGACCGATCGCCGCGGCCACGGTGAGCACCGCACAGGCCGGCGCCGGTTCGAGCGGCGACTGGGAAACTTTCTGATCTGAAGTAACGGGCGCTGACCCCCAGCCCCTCTACACGCGCAGAGCGCCGCCGCGCGCACCTGCCAGCCGCTGCGACGCAGCGGCTTCTTTTTTTGAGACTTTGACCCCGCCAAGTGGCCCCGTCATGCGCCATGGGCGCGCGGTTACGGTACATTGTCAGCCGTGTCATCTGCGTGGCCGCGTGGAAGCGCTACACTGCGGCCCCTGCGCTCGCCAGCGTGGCATAAGGCGGCATGGGACGGTTCGGCCTCCGCGCATGAGTGGGGGCCGTAGGGGGTAACGCCGGGCGGATGCGTCAGACCTGCGCCTGAGGGCGAGGGAGGGCGCTCGGCGCCATCAAGGACGAATTGCACCGGCTTCGAGCGCCGACGCTGCAAGACAGCACAAATAAGGAACCAGACATGACGCATGACGATCTCGCGCAACGGCTCGTGAATGCGCGCCGCCATCATCATCTGATCGAAACGCTGGAGCCCGAGCGCGTGCCGCCGGATGCGGCCACCGCGTACGCGATCCAGCAGGCAGTGATCGCCGGGCTCGAGACGACCACCGGCGGGTGGAAGATCGGCGCTCGCGCGCCGGGCGGCCCGGCCTCGGGTGCGCCGATCCCGGCGCCGGTCGTGCACGCCTCGCCGGCGCGTCTCGAGCGCCGTTCGTTCTTTCGCGTGCTCGTGGAACTGGAGGTCGCTTTCCGCTTTTCGGAGCCGATTGCGCCGCGCGCCGAGGCTTACGTGCGCGACGAGGTGCTCGCGCGCGTTGGTCAGATCCTGCCGGCCATCGAGATCGTCGACAGCCGGTTCGCGCAGTGGCCCAATGTCGCGCCGCTGGCCCAGCTCGCCGATGCGCAGAACAATGGCGCGCTCGTGACGGGTCATGCGCTGCCGTACCCCGCGCTCGCGCGCGTGCTCGATTTCGTTGCGCCGGAGCTCGAACTGACGTTCGACGGCGTCTCGCTCGTGCCCGAGGCGCCCGGCAACCCTGCCGGCGATCCGCGCGAGCTGCTCGTCTGGTTCGTCAATCACTGTGCTGCGATGGGCATCACGATCGAGCCCGAGTGGACCATCACGACCGGCACCTATGTCGGCGCGCACCGCATCGATACACCCGGCCTCCTGCATGGCCATATCGACGGATTGGGGGAAGTCGAAGTCGAGTTCGTTTAGGTGCGCGATCCGGCGCGCAAGTTGTAACAGCGGCACGCGTCACTGCGCTGTCACACCTGTCCCCGGATCCGTCGCTCCTGACACATTTGCTGCAACGAACGGCCGCCAGCGCATTGCATGGCGGCTTTATTTTTTGTGTGCGCCGCGCGGCTCACGGGTGCACACTTGCGCAACCTGTCACGCGCGTCATCTTCGCAGCGCATACGTGTGTCGATTCACTGCAACGGGAAAACCACTACTACCAGCAGGGATGGTTCGCGCGTGCGGGAACGCATCGAGGAATGCGCGGCAGGTCACCGACCGTGGCGAAATCGACGCGTAAAACGGGAAAAAACGCGCTGACGCGTGCTCGCAACAGTCCTCGCTACCGTGCGCTATGCGAGGTCGCGAACAAATCGTCACGATAGGCTGCGCACCGGTTGTGCACCTATAGCGGGCTCATGCGTTTGATGAAGAAGCGCTATGTACACCGTAGCGCCGAAATGGTCTGCGTAACAAGACCAGATGAAGAAGGCCAAACGGTTTGTCGCGGTGAGTGCAGCGGCCAACGAGTTGGGTCGCGGTGAGTGCGAGGGAGTGAGAACCCGGTCTGAAATTTGCACCAGTGGGGGAGATCATTGTAAGTCGTAGTCAGGTGGCCTCCAAGCGCTCAAAATTGCTAAGCTTTGGACGGAACATCAGGCGCGATTTAACGGTGCGAAAAAATTCAAAAGGGTTTAGGATGAATTCGAGCGATGTCGTTTCCGAATAGCGCGCCGCGCACGACATCGGTCGCAGAACTCGGCGAGGAGGTAGCATGGATATCTACAGCAGCTTCGCGACCCGCTTCGAAAAAACGCGAGAGGAAGAACTCTCGCTTGAGGAGTATCTCGCGCTCTGCAAGGAAGATCCCAATGCGTACGCCACGGCTGGCGAACGCATGCTGACGGCAATCGGCGAACCCGAACAGATCGACACCCGCAACGATCCGCGCCTGTCGCGCATCTTTGCGAACAAGGTCATCAAGGTTTATCCAGCATTCCGCGAGTTCTATGGCATGGAAGACGTGATCGAGCAGGTCGTCGCGTACTTCCGCCATGCGGCGCAAGGACTCGAAGAGAAGAAGCAGATTCTCTACCTGCTCGGACCGGTGGGAGGCGGCAAGTCCTCCATTGCCGAGCGGCTCAAGCAGCTCATGGAGCGCGTGCCGTTCTACGCGATCAAGGGCTCGCCCGTGAACGAGTCGCCTCTCGGTCTCTTCGACTACGACGAAGACGGTCCCATACTCGAAGAGCAGTACGGCATTCCGCGCCGCTACCTGAAGAGCATCCTGAGCCCGTGGGCGGTGAAGCGCCTGCACGAGTACAACGGCGACATCCGCAAGTTCCGCGTGGTGCGCCGCTATCCGTCCATCCTGCGCCAGATCGGGATCGCGAAGACCGAACCTGGCGACGAGAACAATCAGGACATCTCGTCACTTGTTGGCAAGGTGGACATCCGCAAGCTCGAGCAATATGCGCAAGACGACGCCGATGCGTACAGCTATTCCGGTGGCCTGTGCCTCGCGAACCAGGGCCTGCTCGAATTCGTGGAAATGTTCAAGGCGCCGATCAAGGTGCTGCACCCTCTGCTCACGGCCACCCAGGAAGGTAATTTCAAGGGGACCGAAGGATTCGGCGCAATCCCGTTCAACGGCATCATCCTCGCGCATTCGAACGAGTCGGAGTGGAAGGCGTTCCGCAACAATCGCAACAACGAGGCACTGCTCGACCGTATCTTCGTGGTGAAGGTGCCGTACTGCCTGCGCTACTCGGAAGAGATGAAGATCTACGAGAAGCTGCTGCGCAATTCGTCGCTTGCCGAGTCGGTGTGCGCGCCGGGCACGCTGAAGATGATGTCGCAGTTCTCGGTGCTCACGCGTCTCGCGGAGCCGGAGAACTCCAGCCTCTTCTCGAAGATGCAGGTGTACGACGGCGAGAATCTCAAGGACACCGATCCGAAGGCCAAGTCGTATCAGGAGTACCGCGATTTCGCGGGCGTCGACGAGGGCATGGCCGGGGTCTCAACGCGTTTCGCGTTCAAGATCCTCTCGCGCGTGTTCAACTTCGACTCGACGGAAGTGGCCGCGAATCCGGTGCACCTCATGTACGTGCTCGAACAGCAGATCGAGCGCGAGCAGTTCCCGCCGGAAACCGAGCAGAAGTATCTATCGTTCGTGAAGGACGTGTTGGCCTCGCGTTACGCAGAATTCATCGGCAAGGAGATCCAGACCGCTTACCTCGAATCGTATTCCGAATACGGGCAGAATATCTTCGACCGCTATGTCACGTATGCCGACTTCTGGATTCAGGACCAGGAGTTCCGCGACCACGACACCGGCGAGAGCTTCGATCGCGCGGCGCTCAATGCCGAGCTTGAGAAGATCGAGAAACCGGCGGGCATCAGCAATCCGAAGGATTTCCGCAACGAGATCGTGAATTTCGTGCTGCGCGCGCGTGCGGCCAATGCCGGCAAGAACCCGGCATGGATCAGCTACGAGAAGCTGCGCGTGGTCATCGAAAAGAAAATGTTCTCGAACACGGAAGAACTTTTGCCGGTCATCTCGTTCAATGCGAAAGGGTCGGCCGAAGAGCAGCGCAAGCATGAGGACTTCGTTAACCGCATGGTGGCGAAGGGCTACACGCCGAAGCAGGTCCGGTTGCTCTGCGACTGGTATCTGCGCGTGCGCAAGTCGTCATGAACGAAGGGGCTTTACCATCCAGGCGCACCGCCGCTGCACATGCACAAATGCGGCGGTGCGCCAGGACCTCCGGCGAGGCGCAGTCCGCGTGGCCATGAGCAGGTGAACGCGGCACGCACGATGGCAGACGCGGCAATGAACACTGCGTACCTCGCCCATTCGAAACTGGAGCGGGAGACTGAATGTGCTTCATCAAATCATCGACCGCAGGCTGGCCGGCAAGAACAAGAGCATTGCTAACCGCGAGCGCTTCCTGCGCCGCGTGAAGAACTATATTCGTCACGCCGTCTCGGAAGCGGTGCGTGACCGTAGCATCAAGGACATACAGAGCAACCAGAGCATCACCATCCCACGCAAGGACATTGCCGAGCCCTCGTTCCGGCATGGCCCCGGCGGCCGGCGCGAAATGGTCCATCCCGGCAACGAGGACTACATACGCGGCGACCGCATTCCGCGGCCGCAGGGCGGCTCGGGCGGCGGTGGCAGCCAGGCGAGCAATGAGGGCGAAGGTCAGGACGACTTCGTATTCGAACTCTCGCGCGAAGAATTCATGCAGTACTTCTTCGACGACCTCGAACTGCCGCGCCTCGTCAAAACCCATCTGATGGCCGTGCCCACGTGGAAGAGCATCCGCGCGGGCTGGGCCGCCGAGGGTACGCCGAACAACATCGACGTGGTGCGCTCCCTGCGCAGCGCGCTAGGCCGACGCATCGCGCTCGGTGCGCCGCTCGTCAACGAGCTGCGCGAGCTCGAAGAGCAGCTCGAAGTGATCAAGGCCGACACGGCCGACCGGCGCGAAGAGATCGCGTTGCTCGAAGAGCAGATTCACCACTTGCGCGGGCGCATCTGGCGCATTCCGTTCATCGACCCGTTCGATCTACGCTACATCAACCGCGTGAAGCAGCCGCAGCCATCGAGCCAGGCCGTGATGTTCTGTCTGATGGATGTGTCGGGCTCGATGGACGAGCAGCGCAAGGACCTCTCCAAACGCTTCTTCATCCTGCTGTACCTGTTCCTCAAGCGCAATTACGAAAAAATCGAGGTGGTCTTCATTCGCCACCACACGCGTGCCGAGGAGGTGGACGAGGACACGTTCTTCCATTCCACGGAAAGCGGCGGCACGGTCGTTTCGAGCGCGCTGGAGCTGATGAAAAAAGTGATCGAGGACCGTTATTCGCCGAGCGACTGGAACATCTATGGCGCCCAGGCTTCGGACGGCGACAACTGGACAGACGATTCGCCGAAATGCCGGAAGATCCTCGCGGATGACATCCTGCCTCAGGTGCGCTATTTTGCGTATATTCAAGTGACGCCGGAGGAGCAGAACCTCTGGCTCGAATATGCGCAGCTCGCGCTCACCCAACCGCATCTGGCGATGAAAAAGGTCGACACTGCGGCGGACATCTATCCGGTGTTCCGCGAGCTTTTCGAAAAACAGGTGGAACATTCATGACGACACGCCACCTGCACAATGAAGCGCGCGGCTACCAGCCGGAGCGCCGGAAGACGAGCGGCCACGAAAAAGGGCATCATGGCGAACGCGACGGTGAGCGCAAGCACAACCATCGCGAAGACGCCGCAGCGCCCGGACATGCCGCGGGGGCTGCTCGCCACAACGAGCATGGGCTCGCCCAGCAAAGGGAAGTGCAAATGAACGTAGCCGACAAACGGCCGTTGCCGTGCCCATCCGACTGGACCTTCGAACTCATCGAAGAGTACGACACTCACATCTCGCATGTTGCAGAGCAATATGAGCTGGACGTGTATCCGATCCAGCTCGAGCTGATCAGCGCCGAGCAGATGATGGATGCCTATGCGTCCGTCGGCATGCCGGTCAACTATCGCCACTGGTCGTTCGGCAAGCATTTCCTCTCCACCGAAAAGAGCTACCGCCGCGGCCAGATGGGGCTCGCGTACGAGATCGTCATCAATTCGAATCCCTGCATCGCGTACCTCATGGAAGAGAACACCATGACGATGCAGGCGCTCGTGATCGCGCACGCGGCATATGGACACAACTCGTTCTTCAAGGGCAACTACCTGTTCCGTCTGTGGACGGATGCCCACGCCATCATCGATTACCTCGTCTACGCGAAGAACTACATCGCCGAATGCGAGGAGCGTTTTGGCATGGACCGTGTGGAGGAACTGCTCGACTCGTGCCACGCGCTCATGAACTACGGCGTGGACCGCTACAAGCGGCCACAAAAGCTCTCGCTGGAACGCGAGGCCGCGCTGCGCCGCGAACGCGAGGCTTATCTGCAGTCCCAGGTAAACGAGCTGTGGCGCACGCTGCCCAAGCAGCAGGCGCCGGTCTTCGAGGAAATCGACGAGCGCTTTCCGCCCGAGCCGCAGGAGAACCTGCTGTACTTCGCCGAAAAGAACGCGCCGCTGCTCGAACCGTGGGAGCGCGAGGTGATCCGCATCGTGCGCAAGATTGGTCAGTACTTCTATCCGCAGCGGCAAACCCAGGTCATGAACGAAGGCTGGGCCACATTCTGGCATTACACGTTGCTCAACACGCTCTACACGCAGGGCAAGCTCGAAGACGGCTTCATGATGGAGTTCCTGCATTCACACAGCAACGTGATCTATCAGCCGCCGGTAACCAAGCCGTATTACAGCGGCATCAATCCGTACGCGCTCGGATTTTCGATGATGAGCGACATTCGCCGCATCTGCGAAAACCCCACGGAGGAGGATCGCAAGTGGTTCCCCGATCTGGCCGGCAGCCCGTGGCTCAAGGCGCTGCACTATGCAATGCGTAACTTCAAGGACGAGAGCTTTATCGCGCAATATTTGTCGCCGCATCTGATCCGCGAAATGCGGCTCTTCTCGGTGCTCGACGACGATATGCGCGACGCGCTCGAAGTCTCGGCCATTCACGACGAAAGCGGCTACCAGTACGTGCGCCAGGCGCTCTCGCGTCAGTACGACATGCATCACCGCGAGCCGAACATCCAGGTGTGGTCGGTGAACACGCGTGGCGACCGCAGCCTCACGCTGCGCCATTTCATGAGCGACAACCGCCACCTCTCGGGCGATACCGACGAAGTGCTGCGTCACATGGCGCGCCTGTGGCAGTTCGACGTGTTCCTCGAAAGCGTGGATGAGAATGGCACGGTCAGAAAGCGTTACGACTGCCGTTATATGCCGCCGCCAGTGCGCGTATAACCACATCTCGTCGCTTCGCCCAAGTCAGAGGCCAGCCCATGGGCTGGCCTCTTTCATTCATGCACATGCATCGACGTTGCCATTGAATATGTGCCGCTACGCTCACGCGCGCTAACATACTGCGCCTGTGAACCGGCAGCAAAGGACCGCCCGCAGAGGCGGTTTTCGAAAAGGATGGCGTAATGGCATTTCAACTATTTCGCGGCGCGCGGCCGCTTTCGCGCAGCTCGGCTCTACGTGATGCTTTGGCCGGCGTGCAGCTCGCCTTCATGAACGTGCCGCAACTGCTCGGCTATGCCCGCATCGCAGGCATGCCCGCCGTAACCGGCCTCTACACGGGCTTCCTGCCGCTCGTTGCATTCGCACTCTTCGGCGCATCGCGTCATCTCGTGGTCGCCGCCGATTCCGCCACGGCCACGATCTTCGCGAGCCGCCTCACGAACATGGCGACGCCGTCGAGCGCCGAGTATGTCGCACTCGCGGGCATGACCGCGTTGCTGACCGCAATCATGCTCCTGATCGCACGTGTGTTCCGCCTCGGCTTTCTCGCCGACTTTCTCTCGCGCACCGTGCTCGCGGGCTTTCTCGTCGGCGTGGGTGTGCAGGTGGGCGTGGCGATGCTGGGGGACATGCTCGGCATTACCGTCAATTCGCGCCGCACGGTGCTGCAGCTCAAAGAGATCGTCACGCAATTGCCCGCCATCCATTGGCCCACATTCGCCATCGCAGTGGCTGTCGTCGTCGCCATTTTGATCTTCAAGCACATTCGGCCGCGCTGGCCGGCGGCGCTCGTTGCGGTGGTGGGTAGCATCGCAGCAAGCGCCGCGTTGAACTTCGCGGGCCATGGGATTTCGGTGATCGGCCCGGTGCAAGGCGGCCTGCCTCGACTGAGCTTTCCTGCCGTGGGGTGGTTCCAGATGATCGACCTGCTGCAGGTGGCGGCGTCGTGCTTCGTCATCATCGTCGCGCAGAGTGCCGCAACGAGCCGCGCGTTCGCCGAGCGTTACGGCGAGCGCCCCGACGATGACGCCAATCTCCTCGGCCTCGCTGCGGCCAACGCGGCCGCCTCGATGAGTGGCGCCTTCGTCGTGAACGGCAGCCTCACGCAGACCGCCATGGCCGATCAGGCCGGCGCGCGCAGCCAGTTCGCGCAGCTCGTGTTCGCGGGCGTGGTGCTGGTCGTGCTGTTGTTCTTCAGCCGCCTGCTGCAATACCTGCCGCACTGCGTGCTGGCCGCGATCGTCTTCACGATCGCCGTGGGGCTCGTGAACATTCGCCAGTTGTTCATGATCCGCCGCGAGAGTCCCGGTGAATTCAGACTTGCCGTGACGACGGCGCTAGCGGTCGTCGTGGTCGGCGTGGAAAACGGCATCCTGATCGCGATCGGCCTCTCGCTTCTGCGCCATGTGCGCCACAGCTACCGGCCGCACACCATGGTGCTGGTGCCCAACGAGGAGGGGCACTGGCTGCCCGAGCCCGCGCTCCCAGGCCAGATCACGGCGCCTGGGCTCATCGTCTATCGCTTCGGCGCGGACTTGTTTTATGCGAACGATCATCTTTTCGCCGACGAACTGAGGGCGCTCGTCGAGGGCGCGCCGACGCCCGTGAGTTGCATCGTCGTGGACGCGGCGGCGATCACCGACCTCGACTATTCCGCGGGACGCGCCGTGATCGACCTCTGCTCAGCGCTCGCCGAACGCGGCGTGAAGGTCATTTTCGGTCGCGTGAACCCGTTTCTGCGTGCGGACATGAACCGGCACGGCATCACGGCAGTGGTCGGCACAGCGAACATCTATCCGACCTTGCATGAGGCGCTCGCGGCTGTGCGGCCCGATCTTGGAGAGCAGTCGCGCAACTGGTGAGCACATCGGCGAAAGGATGCCCTCGCTTTCCGAACAGGCACGCGGACCGCGCGGTCCAGACAAACCCTGATTGCCCGCTTGAATTCGCGACTGCTATCGTGCGCCTGAGCGCTGTGGAAGCGCTTCCACTCCACTCAGAACCGGCAGCGCGTGACGCGTATGCCGGTGATTCTCGCGCAGGAGGTTTCGTGACCCAGGACACAGCCGCTTTGCCGTCTTCCTCCGCCGCAGTTACCGACGATCCGTTTACGCCGCCCGCCAGTTCGGCGTTGTGGCGAAGAGATTTCCTGCTCGGCGCGGCCACGGCCGCCTATCAAATCGAAGGGGCGGCCAGCGAAGACGGGCGGTTGCCGTCGATCTGGGACACTTTTAGCGCGACGCCGGGCAAGGTGCTCGCGGGCGACACGGGCGCCGTGGCGTGCGATCACTATCACCGCTGGGAAGCCGATCTCGACCTGCTCACGCGCCTGAACTTCGAGGCGTACCGCTTTTCGATTGCGTGGCCGCGCGTGATGGACGAGGCGGGGCGCCCCAACGCCCGGGGCATTGCGTTCTACAAGCGCCTGCTGGAGCGTCTGAAGGAGAAGGGCATTCGCACGTTCGCGACGCTCTATCACTGGGACCTGCCTCAGTATATTGAGGATCGCGGGGGCTGGTTGAACCGCGAGACGGCGTGGCGCTTCGCAGACTATGCGGACCTCATGAGCCGCGAACTGTCCGGTCTCGTCGATGCGTGGATGACGCTCAACGAGCCGTGGTGCTCGGCGTACCTCGGCTACGGCAACGGCCACCACGCGCCGGGCCTGGCCAATGGCCGCTACGCCACGCAGGCCATGCATCATCTGTTGCTCGGGCACGGCCTTGCGATTCCGGTTCTGCGCGCGAACGATCCGGCTTCGGCCAAGGGCATCGTGGCGAACGTGGGGCGCGGTACGCCCGATTCGTCGTCCGAAGCCGATGTGCGCGCCGCGCGCCGTTTCGAGGTGCAGCACAACGCGTGGATTCTCGATCCGCTGCTCAAGGGTGAGTACCCCGAAGCGTTGTTCGAGCTGTGGCCGGGCACCGAACCGCTCGTGCTCGAAGGCGACCTGAAGACGATCGCCGCGCCGCTCGATTTCATCGGCATCAACTACTATTTCCGCACCAACGTGAAGAGCGACGGCGCGCACGGGTTCATCGAGGTGCCGCTCGAAGGCGTCGAGCGCACGCAGATGGGGTGGGAGGTCCACCCCGACGGCCTGCGCGATCTGCTGACCGGCTTCGCGCGCACGTACGACAACCTGCCGCCCATCTACATCACGGAGAACGGCATGGCCTCGGACGACCGCGTGAGCGATGGCCGTGTGGACGACACGCAGCGCATCGCCTTCCTCAAGCGCCATCTCGCCGCGGTGGACGCGGCGATGGCAGCGGGCGTGGACGTGCGAGGCTACTTCGTGTGGTCGCTGCTCGACAACTTCGAGTGGGCCTTTGGCTACGAGCGGCGCTTTGGCGTCGTGCACGTCGACTACGACACGCAGGTTCGCACGCCCAAGCGCAGCGCGGAACTCATTGCACACTTCATCGCGCAACGGCGAGCGCTCGGCGCCGGCTGACGCGCCTGCAGCAACGAAGCTAGCCGTAGCGCCATGGCGATACGGCCGCAGGGCACGCGCAATACGTTTTAGTTTGCAAGACGAGGCAAATCTGAAGCGCCCAATCGCGCTTTACCCCAATCCAGAGCTTTTGCAGACCAACCCGGAGCAACCGGGCTCGGAGTAAGCGCCCTGCATGGGCCCGGAGTCAGTGCCAAAGCACTCACTGCGGCCGACCGCTCACGCGCCGACTCTGATCGACAAGGAGACGCAATGAAGCACAACGCACCCGTTCTGCGCACAATCGTGGCCGCCCTGGCGCTGGCCGGCACGCTCGCCGCCCACGCCGCCGAACCGCTCAAGGCCAACGTGATTCACTGGTGGACCTCGGGCGGCGAGTCGGCCGCGATCAAGCAGTTCGCGCTCGCCTACGATCAGGCGGGCGGGCAGTGGGTCGACAACGCGATTGCCGGTGCGGACCAGGCGCGTGCGACCGCGATCAACCGCATCGTGGGCGGCGATCCGCCCACGGCCGCGCAATTCAATACGTCCAAGCAGTTTCACGACCTCATCGACCAGGGACTCCTGAATAACGTCGATACGGTCGCGACGAAGGAGAACTGGAGCGCCATCTTCCCCGAGTCGATTCTCACCGCGATCAAGGTCAACGGACACTACTACGCGGCGCCCGTGAACATCCACATGCAGGACTGGTTCTTCTATTCGAAGCCCGCGTTCGTGAAGGCGGGCATCAAGGGCGAGCCGCAGAATTTCGACGACCTCTTCGGCGATCTCGACAAGCTCAAGGCCGCGGGCCTGATTCCGCTCGCACTGGGCGGCCAGGCGTGGCAGGAAAAGATCACCTTCGACGCCATCTTCGCCGACATGGACCGCGATCTGTACATGAAGGTCTATCGCGACCGCGACGCGAACGCGGTGAATTCGCCGGCGTTCCGCAACGTGCTCGCGACCTTCAAGCGCTTGCACAATTACGTGGATCCGGGTTCGCCGGGCCGCAACTGGAACGACGCCACGGCGCTCGTCATTTCCGGCAAGGCGGGCATGCAGATCATGGGCGACTGGGCCAAGGGCGAGTTCTCGGCCGCGAACCAGGTGGCCGGCAAGGACTTCGGGTGCTTCCCCGGTTTCGGGCCTAAGTCGCCCTACATGGTGGCCGGCGACGTGTTCGTGTTCCCGAAGACCGACAATAGCGAGCAAGTGAAGGCACAGCAACTGCTCGCCACGGTCATGACGTCGCCCGCCGCGCAGGCCTCGTTCAACCAGCGCAAGGGCTCGATTCCTATCCGCCCGGACGTCGATACCTCGGGCTTCGACATTTGTGCGAAGGAGGGCATGGCGATCATGAAGGATAAATCGCGGCAACTGCCGAATCCGGAAATGCTGATTCCGCCTGACGTGCAGGGGGCGCTCCAGGACGTCATCACGAACTTCTGGAACAAGAACCAGTCGGTCGATGACGCGCAGAAGGCCTTCGCCACGGCGCTCAAGAGCTAAGGCGCGCCATGTACGCCGTCAAGCTGCATCCAGCCAAACGCCACGCGGGCCGCGCGCGCACCGCGCGTCCCGCGCGCCGGCGGCTCTCGCTCGCCGCGTGGATCGCGCTCGCACCCATGGCGGCGACGGTCGTGTTCGCGTATCTGGGCACGATGCTGTGGACGGCGCGCGTCTCGCTCAGCTACTCGCGCTCGCTGCCCACGAACACGTTCGCGGGCGCGACGCAGTACGTGCGGCTCTTCCAGAACGACCGCTGGATCCTGTCGCTGCAGAATCTCGTGATCTACGGGGCGTGTTTCATCGCTGCGTGCCTCGTGATCGGCCTGTTGCTCGCGATCTTCATCGACCAGCGCGTAGCGGCCGAAGGCGCGCTGCGCACGGTGTTTCTCTATCCCTATGCGATGTCGTTCGTCGCGACCGGGCTCGTTTGGCAGTGGATCCTCAATCCCGAGCTCGGCGTGCAGGCCGTGTTGCAGCAGATGGGATTCACGCATGCGCGTTTCGACTGGATCGTCTCGCAGCGCTTCGCAATCTATACGCTCGTGATCGCGACGGTGTGGCAGGCCTCGGGCCTCGTGATGGCGCTGATGCTCGCGGGCCTGCGCGGCATCGACGATGAGATATGGAAGGCGGCGCGCCTGGACGGCATTCCGCGCTGGCGTGTGTACGCGAGCATCGTCGTGCCGATGCTCAAGACCTCGCTCTCCACCGCATTCGTTCTGCTTTTCGTGATGGTCGTGAAGCTCTACGACGCCGTAGTCGCGATGACCCAGGGCGGCCCCGGCACCGCAAGCGAGGTGCCGGCGAAATTCATCATGGACTATCTGTTCAATCGCGCGAACATCGGGCTCGCCTCGGCGGCCTCCATCGTGCTGCTCGGCACCGTGCTCGCGATCCTCGCGCCATTCTTCTACGCACGCAGCCGTGCGGCGTTCAAAGGGGAACGGGCATGAGCACGCCACAGGGTCATTCGCTGCGTCGCGAAAGCGCTCCCGCGCAACGTGGCGCGCGACGCCCCGGGCGCCACCGCCACTTTACGCCCGCGCGACTCGGCGTCTATGCGTTCCTCTTCACGGCGGCGCTGTTCTTCCTGCTGCCGCTCTACGTCATGCTCGTGACCTCGGTTAAGCCGATGGACGAGATCCGTCTTGGCCATCTGCTCGCGCTGCCGGTGCATTTCACGCTTGCGCCATGGCGCGACGCGTGGGCATCCGCCTGCACGGGCCTCGACTGCGACGGCATTCGTGTGGGCTTCTGGAATTCGGTGCGCATCGTGGTGCCGAGCACGGTCTTCTCGATCGCGGTGGGCGCCGTGAACGGCTACGCGCTTTCGTTATGGCGCCCGCGCGGCGCGGGCGTGCTGTTCGGCATCCTGCTCGCAGGCGCTTTCATTCCCGTGCAGGTGATGGTCTATCCGCTCGTGCGCGTGCTGGCCTTCGTGCATCTTTTCAGTTCGTTGGCCGGCATCGTCGTGATTCATACGATCTTCGGCATGCCGGTCATGACGCTGCTGTTTCGAAACTACTATGCGTCGTTGCCGCAGGAGCTGTTCAAGGCGGCGCGCATCGACGGCGGCGGATTCTGGCGCATCTTCGCGCAGCTCATGCTGCCCATGTCGGTGCCGATCATCGTCGTGGCGGTCATCATGCAGGTCACGGGCATCTGGAACGACTACATTCTCGGCCTCGTGTTCGCGGGGACGAAAAACCTGCCGATGACAGTGCAACTCAACAACATCATCAACACGACGACGGGCGAGCGGCTCTACAACGTCAACATGGCCGCGACGATCCTCACGTCGCTCGTGCCGCTCGCGATCTATTTCGTCTCGGGGCGGTGGTTCGTGCGCGGCATCGCGTCGGGTGCGGTAAAAGGCTAGGAGCAGGGCATGGGTAATCTCACGAACGTTTCCGTACGCAACCTGCGCATCGAACTCGGTGCGAATACCGTGATCGACGATCTCGACCTCGACGTGCGCGCCGGCGAATTCGTGGTGCTGCTCGGTCCTTCGGGTTGCGGCAAGTCCACCTTGCTGCACAGTATCGCAGGCCTCGTCGATGTGACCGACGGCAGCATCGAGATAGGCGGCGAGGACATGACGTGGGCCGACCCGAAGGATCGCGGCGTGGCGCTCGTGTTCCAGTCGTACGCGCTCTATCCGACCATGAATGTCGAGCGTAATCTCTCGTTCGCACTGCGTATCAATGGCACGCCGAAGGCGGAGATCGAGCGGCGCGTGAAGCGCGCCGCCGACATGCTGCAACTCGGAGCGCTGCTCTCGCGCAAGCCGGCGCAGCTCTCCGGCGGCCAGCGTCAACGCGTGGCGATCGGGCGCGCGCTCGTGCGCGAAGCGGATGTGTTCCTCTTCGACGAACCGCTCTCCAACCTCGACGCCAAGCTGCGCACCGAACTGCGCCGCGAGCTCAAGCAACTGCATCAGCGGCTCGGCGCGACGATGATCTACGTGACCCACGATCAGGTCGAGGCGATGACGCTCGCCACGCGCATGGCGGTGATGAAGGGCGGGGCGATCCAGCAGTTCGGCACGCCGGCCGAGGTGTACGCGCGGCCGGAGAACCTGTTTGTCGCGACGTTCCTCGGTGCGCCGCCCATGAACCTGCTGCGCGGCCGGCTCGAAGCCGACGAGGGCAGGCTGCGTTTTCGCGGGCCGGGCCTCGACGTGGATGTCTCGCACTACGCATTCAAGGACACTCCGGACCCAACGCGCACCTGCATACTCGGCGTGCGTCCGGAGGACGTGCACGCGGGGATCGCGGCGAGCGCGCATGAAGCGGCCTGGGAGGGGCGCTTGACGCTCATGGAGCCGATGGGCAACCATCGTGTACTGTGGATGGAGCATGAGGGCGTGCAGATCGCGTCGATCGATCAGGACAAGACGCCGCTTGCGCCCGGCGCGACGGTGCCGTTCTCGATAGACGGCGCACATGTCTCGCTATTCGACGAAACGACAGGGGCACGGCTTTGACGGCACCACCCAGCGACAAGAGAGAACGCATCGTGGCAACCCTGAAAGACGTGGCGGCGCTCGCCGGCGTGGGCCTCTCGACGGCTTCGCGTGCAATATCGGGCAACGGTCCGGTGTCGGCGGAGGCGGCCGCGCGCGTGCAGGCCGCCATCGAGCAACTCAATTTCCGACCTTCGTCGATCGGACGGGCGATGGCCACGAAGTCGCTCGGCATCATCGGGATTTTTGTGCCGACGTTCTTCGGCTCGTACTACGGCACCATCCTCAAGGAAACCGATACGCAACTGCGCGCCGTTCGCCGTCACGTGGTGGTGGCGACCGGTTGTGGCGAGGCTTCGCCACGCGAGCAGGCGATGGAGGCAGTGCGCTTCCTGATTGGGCGCGACTGCGACGGCGTGGTGGTCATCAGCCACGACCTCTACGACGACGACCTGCAGATGCTGCATGCCATGCACCCGCGCATGGCCTTCCTGAATCGCGCATTCGATCAGTTGCCCGAAGCATCGTTCTGCGCCGATCACTTTCATGGCGGCGAGCTGGCCGCACGCACGCTCATCGAGCACGGCCATCGCGAGCTTGCGGTGATTGGTGGCCCTTCCACTTCGTCGGACAATGCGGCGCGCCTGCACGGCTTTTTCGCGGAGCTGGAGCGTCACGGCATCGAGCGCAAGTCGGTGCCTCATATTGTCTCGGACTTCTCGCCGGAAGGCGGCTATGCGGCGGCCGAGACGCTCATCGAGCAGAAGCGCCGCTTCACCGGCCTCTTTTGTGCGAACGACACGATGGCCATGAGTGCGCTCGCGCGGCTTCAGGAAGCTGGCTTGCGGGTGCCAGACGACGTCTCGGTGATCGGCTATGACGACGACTATTCGGCGGCGTACATGGCGCCCGCGCTGACCTCGGTGCACATTCCGACCGCCGAACTCACGCGCAACGCGGTGCGCTGGCTCATCAACCAGTGCTACGGCACGCAGTGGCCGATCGAGCGCACCTTCCCGGTGAGCGTCACGATGCGCGCATCGGTAACGCGGGCGAAATGAAGCGCTGAGCGGGCGGGGGATGGATGCGCGGAAGGCGCGCGAGATCGCGTAAAATCGGACGCATTCCCAATCTCCGCCTGTCACACCCATGCCCGCGCAAGATCCGGCTGCTACGGTCAAGAAAGAAGAAGGCGTCGCCGTCATCGACCGCGCGTGTGCGATCCTGTTCGCGTTTCGTCCCGGCGACAGCGCGCTCACGCTCGCCGAGCTCGCGGCGCGCACCGGCCTCTACAAGAGCACGCTGCTGCGGCTGGCCGGCTCGCTGATCCAGCATCGCCTGCTGCTGCGCCTCGACGATGGGCGCTACCAGCTCGGCCCCGCCACGTTCGCGTTGGGCGCGCTCTATCAGCGCAGCCTGAATCTGGGTGACATCCTGTTGCCGCTCATGCGCGAGCTGGCAGCGGCGAGCGGGGAGAGCGTGTCTTTCTACGTGCGCGACAACGCCGTGCGCGTGTGTCTGCATCGCGTCGATTCGCAGCATGTGGTACGTCACCACGTGCGCGAGGGCGACGTGCTGCCGCTCGAGAGCGGTTCGGGCGGACGCGCGCTGCTGGCGTTCGGTGGCGCACCCGGCGAGCCGTTCGAGGATATCCGGCGCAACTTCTACTGCATATCGATTGGCGAGCGCGAGCGCGAGACAGCGGGTGTCTCGATGCCCGTCTTCGGCGTGCACGATGCGCTGCGCGGCGTGCTGACGCTCGCGGGGCCCAGTTCGCGCATCGACGGCGCGTTTGTCGAACGCCATCTCGATGCGCTCTTCGATTGCGCGGTGCGCGCTACCGACGCGCTCGGCGGCGACTCGCGCGCGTTACGCGCCGCTCAACGCGCTCACGCTGCGCGCGCTCGCGAGGACGCCTGAGCCCACGCGCGGCAAACAACGCAAGGCGCCGTTTGCACGCGCGGTCCTTCACGCCCGCGCGCTCAAGACTCGCTAAGATGGCGCTCCGGCGCGCCGGTATAGGCGTATGGAATCTGCCGCGGCATTGGCCCCTTGTTGCGCTCGCCGCGCCCGCGCTGCTCCCATGCATGCGCGAGGATCCCGACCGCGCGCGAGAGGCAAAACACGCCGCGCGCGAGTTCAGGCGCGAAACCCAGTTCCGCATAGATGACGGCCGTCACGCCGTCGATGTTCATCGGCACGGGCCGGTCCTTGCGCTTTTTCAACAACGCTTCGATGCCGCGCGCGATCGCGGCATAGCGGCCCTTGATCGTGCCGGACGCCACGCGTGCGTCGACGAGCGCAAGCAACCGACCAGCGCGCGGATCGACGGGATGAAAGCGATGGCCGAAGCCGGGCAGATACTTGCCATGAACGGCGATGAATTCGTCCACGCCCGCTTCCACGGCCGCTTCGAGCGTGCTGCCCGCCACGACGCGCGCGGCGATGTCGGCGTAGAGCTCGACTGCCTGCTGGCCTGCGCCGCCATGCACGTCGTCGAGTGCATTGAGCGCCGAGGCCATCGCGCCGTTGATCGGCAGGCCACAGCTCGTTGCCATGCGCGAGATCGCAATCGACGGCGCGTGTGGCCCGTGATCGACCGAGGCCACGAGCGCCGCCTCGAGCAGCGTTGCTTCTTCGTCGCTGGGGAGTTCGCCGCGCAGCATCAGCCAGATCATCTGCGGGAAGCTCACATTGCCGATCAGTTCCTGGATTGGGTAGCCGCGCACCTTGATCGAACCCGGATGGATATCAGTGATCGAGGTGCTCCAGTAGTCCGCGCACAGCGCGGCAAGATCGGGAGCGGCGGCGGGGTTCGTCGTCGGCATGGTCAGATTACTCCGTCGTGATGCAGCGTTTCGATTTGAGCGGCGTCGTAGCCGAGTTGCGCGAGCGTCTCGCGCGTGTGCGCGCCGAGCGTCGGAGCAGCGGTGGCGGGCGCGGCGTCGGCATCGGAGAGGCGCAGGCCCGCGCGCGTCACACGTTGTGCCGCAACGCCCCCGGTCGCCTCGAATTCGCGCACGAAACGGCGCTCGGCGACATGCGGATGCGCGAGGATCTCCGGCACCGAAAGCACGCGGCCCACCGGCACGCCTCGCTCGAGCAGGCGGGCCTCCCAGTTTGCCGCGCTGTCGGCGGCGAGTGCGGCCTCGATCTCGGCCTTGAGTTCGGCGCGATACTGCTTGCGCATATGGCGCGCGGCAAAGCGTTCGTCGTGCGGCAGATCCGGGCGGCCGATCACATCGCACAGGCTTTCGAACTGGCGTGTCTCGTTCGCGGCGATATTGAGCAGGCCTGCGCCGGTGCGGAACGTGCCCGAGGGCGCCGCCGTGAAATTCTCGTTGCCCATCGGTGCGGGTTCGACGCCTGCGTTCAGGTAGTTCGACACGACCCAACCCATCGTCGCGAGCGTGGCTTCGAGCATTGAAACATCGAGCCGGCGGCCACGGCCACGCGCCCGCGCGTCGACGAGCGCCGCGCAGATGCCGAACGCAGCCGTGAGTCCGCCGACCGTGTCGGAGACGGGATAGCCCACGCGCAACGGCGCGCTGTGCGCATCGCCCGTTACGCTCATCACGCCCGACATGCCCTGGATGATCTGATCGTAGGCGGGGCGGTGCGAGAGCTCACCTTCGTCGCCGAAGCCGGAGATGGCGCAGTAGACAAGCGCTGGATTCACTTCGGATAGCTGATCGTACCCGAGGCCGAGCCGGTCCATCACGCCGGGCCGGAAGTTCTCGACGAGTACATCGGCGTCGCGCACCAGATCGCGCAAGATGGCCTTGCCGCGCGGGTCTTTCAAATTCAGCGTGATCGAGCGCTTGCCCGCGTTCACGGCCACGAACGAGGCGCCCATGTTGCGTGCGGCGGCGTCCTTGTCGGCGCCGAGGCGCCGGGCGAGGTCGCCACCTTCAGGGTGCTCGACCTTGGTGACTTCGGCGCCGAAGAGGGCGAGTTGATAGGCGCAGAACGGACCCGCGAGCACATTCGAGAGGTCCAGGACGCGCACCCCAGCTAACGGGAGCATGATGATTCGAGCCTTGCAGGAAAGGGGTTAGCGGGAGATGTCGTCGAGCGCGCGATTTTTCGTGCGCGGCCCGAAGAGACCGATGGCTACCATCACCACGATCATCGCGCCGGTAATGAGTGTGAAGACACCTGGCACGCCGAAATGGCGCAGTGCGAACGCGATCATGAAACCCGAGAACATTGCGGAGAGGCGCGACATCGAATAGACGAAGCCGACGGCCGTGGCGCGCATGCGCGTGGGGAACAGCTCGACCTGATATGCGTGATAGCCGACCGACAGCAGTGTGCCGCCGAGCGTGATGAGCACGCCGAGCAACATGAGCATGGCGGCCGCCGTTTGCATCGCGAATAGCGTGCCGCACACGGCGATGGCGAGTGCGGAGAGCACGATGAGCGTCTTGCGTTCGATGCGATCTGCGATCGCCATGCCGAGCAGCGGTCCGAACGGATTCGATGCAGCGATCACGAACGAGTAGAGGAGGCTATGCGTGACCGTGACGCCCTTCGAGACGAGCAGCGTGGGCACCCATGAGGCGAAGCCGTAGAAGCCGATCGCCTGAAACAGGTTGAATACGAGCAGCGTGATGGTGCGGCGGCGATAAGGCGGTTGCCAGATTTCGGCAAAGCGCGCCTTGGTCGCGGCTTGCGGGCCGGTGGATTCCACGGCGGGCGCGGGCAGCAGGCGGCCGTATTGCGCCTCGATCCTGGCTTCGAGCTTCGCTAGCACGCGTGCGGCTTCCTCAGTGCGTCCGCGCTGGGCGAGCCAACGTGCGCTTTCGGGCACGCGGCGGCGGATGGCCCAGGCAATCAGCGCGCCGAACGCGCCGAACATCACGACCCAGCGCCAGCCATCGAAGCCGAGTGGCGCACGCGGCACGAACCACCAGGCGAGCAATGCGACCGCGGGCACAGCCGTGTATTGCACGAGATGCACGAACGCGAACGCGCGGCCGCGCATGTGCCTCGGCACGATCTCGCTCACGTAGGTGTCGATGGTGACGAGCTCGATACCCACGCCAATGCCGGCGATGAGACGCCACAGGTTGATGGCGGGCGCGCTCGTCTGCAACGCCATGATGCAGGTCGCTACCGAGTACCAGAGCAGCGAAGCCGTGAACATCGTGCGGCGGCCGTAGCGGTCGGCGAGGCCGGTCAGGCAAAAAGTGCCGATGAAAAGTCCTGCGAACGACGCCGCCACGAACGCGCCGAGCCCGGAGAAACCGAAGAACGAAGCCGTGGTCGTTGAATAAAGGCCGCTTTTCACAAGACCCGGCCCGACGTAGGCCGTGAAGAACAGATCGTAGAACTCGAACCAGCCGCCCACCGAGAGCAAGAGCACGAGCGTCCAGATGGCGCGAGTGGCCGGCAGGCGGTCGATGCGCGCGTTGATCTCGGCCGCACTGGGGGCGCCGGCGGCGTAATGTCGAGGCGACTCACGGGTCGTTTCGACTGAGAGACTGGACATCGGGCTCTCCTCAAGTCTCGGGTTGGGGTTAGTTCGTTCTATTAGATAGAACGCCGTTCTATAAATATGGCTCGATGATACTGTGACGCCGCGCGCCAACCGACCAGGGGTTTTACTGAGTGGCCGGTGAAATGAGTTCGAGGAGGTGCAATGACTTGGAAATACAGCTGGGAAGTAACTCAAGCAGGTTTCTTTTTGATTTTACATAAGATAAATTATCGAAGTTTTTGCTGTAGCGGCAATATGAGAATGTCGTGTTTCAGCAAGATACAGATGTCGTGTTTTGCAGCTGATGCCATGCTCGGCGTTTCCGGTCTGATTGCGGGAGCCCGCCATGCGCGCAGCCGAACTGGTGACACTGAACATGCGCGAACTCGA
>NZ_DATJWR010000108.1:0-3184 GCF_035501035.1 Paraburkholderia sp. | reverse complement strand
GTCAGGCACGACGAGGATCAGCGCGCCGCACGCGCTCATGATGAGGCCGCCGGTCAGGCACGCGCGGCGCGAGCCCACGCGCGCGATCCAGCCGCCGATGCTCGTCATCGCCGCGATCGAGCCGCCCGCCACGGCGAAGAGTGCATACGAGAGCAGCGCCGGGCTCAGGTGGAACTTGTCGCGCACCGTGGGCACGTGCACGCCCCACGAGGCGTACATCATGCCCGCGATGAAAAAGAGCGCCATCGTCGCGATGCGGGCGCGCTGGCGAGTAGCGGAGGGCAGCGCGCGGTGATGAGCGGCGGGGCTGGCAACGGCGAGGGTTGGATCGGTGGGGCGGTCGGACACTGGGAGTTCCAGTCAGAAGAGAGGTCGGGGCGCAGGAAGGCGACTGAAAGCAAACGTCGATTCTAGCGAAGGTGCCCGTGGGCTGCCGAAGCCGCGTGCGCGGCGGCAACTGCTCTATTATCGGAAAGTGCCGGATTGCCCTGCCTTGCGCCAGTGCGCCCGCCATTGCGCTGCCGGTGCACCGCCGATACGCCATTGGCGGACCGCCCGCCCGCTTCATCGTTCGAGGACGCGCCCTTGAAGATCCCTGCACACGCACCGCTGCATCTGCTGCACCAAACGTCCACCGGCACGCTCGCGACGCACTCGCGCGAGCCGCACGGCTTTCCGTATCCCACGTTGCTGCCGTTCGCGCCCGACGAGCGGCACCGCCCGGTGATTCTCGTGAGCCGGCTCGCCGAGCACACGCGCAATCTGCTCGAGGACTCGCGCGCGGGGTTTCTCGTCGCGCACGCAAGCGACGCCGACGTGCTGAACGCGCCTCGCGCCACGCTGCTCGGCCGCTTCGAACCCGTCGATGCCGCCGGCCACGAGGCAATCGCACGCCGCTACCTGCGCTATCACGCGGACGCCGCGCGCTATCTCGCGCTCGGCGACTTCACGTTCTGGGTTATGCGGGTCGAGCGGCTGCGCTATATCGGCGGCTTTGGCGCGATGGGCTGGATGGAAGGTGCCGATCTCGACGCGCTCCAACCGCTCGCCGCCCACGACGAACACACGTTGATCGGCTTCTTCGAAGCGCATCCGGCGCGGCGAGCCGGGCTGGAGCTGGCGGGCGTCGATCGTTACGGCGCCGATCTCGTGGTCGACGGCGCACGCACGCGTTTTGTTTTCGAGGCGCCGCAAGCCGACCTGCGATCCTTGCATGCGGTGCTTGCGGATTGCATCGAGCGTCATGCATCGTGACCTTGTTTTCGCGCCCGTGTGCGCTGCCGCTGGCCGCATTTTTAGAGGAGGGATTCTTGTTGCGTCGCGGCAAATCGCTTCTCGTTGCCCGTGAACTGCTCGAAGTTCTCATGCGATGAAATGTTTGACGGATTTCAAACCAGTTAATTTTCATCCGCTGGCAATTATGAGATGAGATTTAACTGGCAAACGTGGCATTTAGTAAAAATACCGATTTGCACGAAATGGCAATGAGTTAGAACCTTGCGGACAGGGTGGCGGATTCGATATCGGGTTTAAATTATTTTTATTGTCCGTTCGCTTCCCGACATTCGATTTTGTGTTAATCTCGCCTCCGATTTCCGAGGCAAGCAGCTATCAATCGGCATACTGGCGTGAGATCAGTAGCCATTATGATCAAACCACAAGGGCACCTATGTCTTCCTACAAGGAACTCCTCGCTCAGCGAGAAAAGCTGGAAAAGCAGATTGAAGAGGCGAAGGCACGCGAATATGCCGAGGTCCTCGACGAAATCAAGCAAAAAATGGCCGACTACGGCATTACTCTCGCAGAACTAGGCGGCAGCCGCACCAGCAGCAAGGCCGCGAAGGCCAGCCGCTCGCGCGCGAGCGTCGCACCGAAATACCGCGATCCCGATAGCGGCAACACGTGGTCGGGCCGCGGCAAGCCGCCGCGCTGGATTGCAGGTCAGGATCGCGATCGTTTCCTGATCCAGAAGTAAATCGCCAGGTGCCGCGCCGTTCGATGGCGCCGGCCAGAAGGCGAGCTGGCAGCGGATCTGTGGATCCGCAAGGCAGAAAGCCGCGCAGTCAGGGGACGCGCGGCTTTTTGTTTTGTCCGGACACGCAGGCGGTGACTGCATTTCCTCAGTTTGAATGCGAATACGTCGTGTTCTTGTAGGCAACTGATTTAAAAGAGTTTTTTAGGGGCATTCATGAAATTGTCCGGTGCCGCACCTACAATTGCGGTTATTCCCCAATTTCCTGGATTCAGCCTGCATGACTTCTTCCGCCGCCGAGCCGTTATCAGTTAAACACGAGGTTGCGCGCCGGACCACGTTGGTCAGCGTTGTCGTCAATAGCGTGCTGGTGGTGCTGCAAATCGTCGTCGGCGTGTTTGCGCATTCGCAAGCTTTGATCGCCGACGGCATTCATTCACTGGCCGATCTCGTCTCGGATTTCGTTGTGCTGCTGGCCAACCGGCATAGTGGCGCAAAACCGGATGCCGATCACAACTACGGCCACAGCCGCTATGAAACGGTTGCCTCATTATTTCTCGGCGCATTATTGATTGCCGTGGGCGTTGGCATGCTGGCGCGCGCCGGCACGCGCATCGCGCACCTCGGCGATATTCCGCCGCTGCACGCGAGCGCGCTGGTCGTCGCGCTGCTCGTGCTGGTTTCCAAGGAAGGACTCTTTCGCTACATGCTGCGCGAGGCGCAGCGTGTGCGCTCGGCCATGCTGATCGCCAACGCATGGCACGCGCGCTCGGACGCGGCTTCGTCGCTCGTGGTGGCGCTCGGCATCGTGGGTAGCCTCGCGGGCGTGCGGCTGCTCGATCCGATCGCCGCGGCCATCGTCGGCTTCATGGTCGCGCGCATGGGCTGGGTGTTCGGCTGGGACGCGTTGCAGGACCTCTCCGACCGCGCGCTCGACGAAGCCACCGCCGCCGATCTGCGCGCGCTCCTCATGGGCACGCCGGGCGTGCTCGACGTGCACGAGATGCGCACGCGCAAGACCGGCGACCTCGCGCTCGTGGACGCGCACATCCTCGTCGATCCGCTCATTTCGGTTTCGGAAGGGCATTACATCGCGGAGGCCGCGCGTGCGCGCGTGCTCACCGACTCGCGCGTGCTCGACGCGCTGATCCACGTCGATCCCGAGGACGACATGAACGCGCGCTCGGTGGCCAACCTGCCGCCGCGCGGCGA
>NZ_DATJWR010000107.1:0-11331 GCF_035501035.1 Paraburkholderia sp. | reverse complement strand
CAGGTGCGTGCCGGTGATGAACAGCATCCACGCGATGCCCGCGAGCGCGGCCGGCAGCGCGCTGATGATGATGAGCGGATCGGCCCACGACTGGAAGTTCACGACGATGAGCAGATAGACGAGCACGATCGCCATCGCAATCCCCACGCCCAGGCCCACGTAGGATGAGCGCATCGTGCCGATCTGTCCGCGCATCGTGATGATCGTGCCGCGCAGCGCGTGCGCCTGCACTTGCCTGATGATGTCGTTGATATTCGCGCCGACCGAGCCGAGATCGCTGCCTTCCACGCTCACGAGCAGATCGATCACGGGACGGATGTTGTAGTGCGTGACGATGGCCGGCCCTTCGTGCGGCTTCAGCTGCACGAGGTTGCTCACCAGTTGCAGCGGGCCGTTGGCGGTCGTCGCGTGCGCAGTCACGGGCGTATCCATCAGCTCGTTCATCGAGGTTTCGCGATACTGCGGCGTCTGCACGGCGAGCGGGTACTCCACGCCGTTCTGCGGGCTCAGCCAGAACGCGGGCGAGGTCTGCGTGCTGCCCGAGAGCGCGATCAGCACGTCCTGCGCAACGTTCTGCGGGCTCAGGTTCAACTGTTGCATGCGCGTGCGGTCCATTGCGAGCATCAGGGCCGGTTCGTCGTTGCGCTGTTCGATGTGCGCATCGACGGCGCCGGGCAGTTGCCGCACCTGCTTGAGCAACGTGCTCGCGATCGCCATGTTCTGGCCGAGGTTCGCGCCCACCACCTGCACGTCGATGGCCGCGGGTTGCCCGAAGTTCAGGATCTGCGTGATGATGTCCGCGGGCTGGAAGAAGAACTCCACGCCGGGGAAGCGCTGCGGCAGCAACGCACGCAGCTTGTCGACATAGATGTGCGAGGGATCGTGATCGGGCTTCAGCGCGATCTGGATCTCGCCGTCGAGCGTGCCCATCGTCCCCGAATTGCTGTACGAGAGATTGATGCCGCTATAGGGCAGCCCGAGGTTGTCGACGATCGTTTCGAGCTGGTCGGGCGGCACGACCTCGCGGATCACTTCCTCGACCTGGTCGGCGAGGCGCGCGGTTTCCTCGATGCGAAAGCCCGTCGGCGCGCGCATGTGCAAGCGGATATTGCCCGCATCGACCGAAGGAAAGAAGTCGCGGCCAAGGAAAAACACGAGGCCGATCGAGAGCAGGCAAAAAGCAAGGAACGAACCGCCGAAGAATCTGCGGCGCGCGAGCAGCAGGCTCAGCAGTGCGATGTAATTGGCGCGCACGCGCTCGAACGCGTGATTGAAGCGCCAGTGCACGCGCGCGAAGAGCGAGCCGTTGGCGCGCTGCGCATGCGCGGCAGGGTCGTGGCCCTCGAAGAGCAGCATGGCGAGCGTCGGCACGAGCGTGCGCGAGAGGATGTACGACGCGATCATCGCGAACACCACGGCTTGCGCGAGCGGCACGAACAGAAAACGCGCGACGCCGGTGAGGAAGAACATCGGCACGAACACGATGCAGATGCACAGCGTCGAAACGAGCGCGGGCACCGCGATCTCGCCCGCGCCTTCGAGTATGCCGTCGTGCAGGCCGGCGCCCAGATGCAGGTGGCGCTCGATGTTCTCGATCGTCACCGTGGCGTCGTCCACGAGAATGCCCACCGCGAGCGCGAGACCGCCGAGCGTCATGATGTTGATGGTCTGGCCGAGCGCGTAGAGCACGATGATCGACGAGAGAATCGACAACGGAATCGACACTGCGATGATGAGCGTGCTGCGCCAGTTGCCGAGAAAGAGCAGGATCATCGCTGCGGTGAGCGCGGCCGCGATGAGCGCTTCGCGTACCACGCCCTGCACGGCGGCCGAAACGAACACCGACTGGTCGAAGAGCGGCTTGATGACGAGATCGGCGGGCAGTGTCTCGCGCACCTGCGGCAGCAGTTTCTTCAGCGCGCCCACCACCTGCAGCGTCGAAGCGTCGCCGCTCTTGAGGATCGACATCAGCACGCCGCGCTGGCCGTCCTGGCGAACGACGTTGGTTTGCGGCGAGAAGCCGTCGCGCACGTGCGCCACGTCGCCGAGATAGGTGGTCGCGCCGTTCACCGTCTGCACGGGAATGCGGTTCAGGCCCGCGATCGTATCGGGCGAAGCGTTCGTGTCCACGCGATATTCGGTCTGCCCGAGCTTGGCCGTGCCCGTGGGCAGGATGAGGTTCTGCGCGTTCACGGCACTCACGATGTCGGCGGGCGTGAGCCCCTTCGAAATGAGCGCGCGCGTGTCGAGATCCACCGAGATCACGCGCGTCTTGCCGCCATAGGGGTAAGGCACCTGCGCGCCGGGAATCGTGATGAGCTGCGGGCGCAGGAAGTTCATCGCGATGTCGGCGAGCGCCTGCTCGCTCATCGACTTGCTGGAGAGGCCGAGCTGGACCACCGGAATGCTCGAAGCCGAATAGCTGATGACGAGCGGCGGCGTCGCGCCGGGGGGCATCTGCTTGAGCTGCGCCTGCTCCGATGCAACGGCCTGCGCGATCGCCGTTTGCAGGCTCGCACCCGGCTGCAGGAACAGCTTGATGATGGCGATGCCGGGAAGCGACTGCGACTCGATGTGCTCGATATTGCTGACCGTGGTCGTGAGGCTGCGCTCGTTGACCGAGGTGATGCGATCGGCCATGTCCTTCGCCGAAAAGCCCGTGTACGACCAGATGATGCTGATGACTGGAATGTTGATGTTCGGCAGCACGTCGGTTGCCATCGACATGAGCACGAACGGCGTGGCCAGCAGGATCATGATGGCCATCACGATGAACGTGTAGGGCCGCTTCAGCGCGAGATTGACAATCCACATGTGAGTGCTTCGGACAACTCAGGCGAGGGTTGAGACGGGGATGCATTCATCCAGCGGGTGCCGCATCATAGGCAATGGCCGTGGCAGGCCGCTGGCGCCAATATGGCGAAATTGACAGGCAACGCGCGAGGCGCGCGAAAGCGCAGCGCAATCGCTGCTGCTGCGTCGCGGGAGCGCGCCCGCGGTTCGCGCAATTGCGGATCAGCGCGTCGCGAGCACCTCTGTAACTGCTTCAATTCACGAGCCGCAGATGCTCCTGCTCGCGCAGGTCGCGCCCGTTGCGTCCGTCACGCGCAAGAGGACCGTGCGCGCTGACGTGAGCATCGGCATGGCGGCGCAGCGGCGCGTCGCACGCGGTGAGCGCGGCTTCCTGCTCTTCGAGCACGAGCGGCACCTTTTCGCGCAGGAACTCCACAAAGGTGCGGATCTTCGCGTCCAGATAGCGGCGCGAAGCGTACAGCGCGTAGATATTGAGCTTCTGCAGCCGGTGCGTGGGCAGCACGCGCACCAGTGTGCCGTCCGCGAGGCCGGGCAGCGCCACCGGCACCGGCAGCGGGCCGATGCCCATGCCTTCGCGTATGGCGAGCGCGAGCGCTTCGGGGTTGTTCACCTGGAACGGCGTCACCCCCGTGTGCCGGAAGGTCTCGCCGAGCGGCCCTTCGGAAACCCATTGACCAGCAGGCAGGCTCGCGTCGGTCAGGTGCAGGCAGGTATGCGCCGCGAGGTCGTCGAACGATTGCGGCACGCCCCGCGCGCGCAAATACTCGGGCGACGCACAGAGAATGGCGACCGTGCTGCCAAGATGCTGCGAGATCAGCGCGGAGTCCTCGAGTTCGGCGGCCACTACGACCGCCACGTCGAAGCCCTCCTCGATGATGTCGGGCATCTGCTGCGCGATGGTGAGGTCGACCGAGACCTCCGGCAAATGCTGCTGATAGCGCGCGATCAGCGGCATCACATAGTGCTGCCCGAAGCTCGTGCCGCCGTACACGCGCAGCTTGCCAGCCGGATTCGCGTGTGCGGCGGCGGCTTCGGCCTCCGCCTGCTCGATGTCGGCCAGAATGCGCTTGCAGCTCTGGAAGTAACGCTCACCCGCCTCCGTCAGCGACATGCGCCGCGTGGTCCGGTTCAGCAGCCGCGTGCGCAGCCGTGACTCCAGGTCGGTGACCGCGCGCGAAACCTGCGCCGTCGTCATCGTTTCGCTCGCCGCAGCGCGCGTGAAACTGCCGGACTCGACCACCCGCACGAAGACCCGCATGTTGCGCAGCGTATCCATCAGACACTCCTGTTCATTGGCCCTGCCTTTCCCATCTCCATACGAATAAATCTAGTGTCGCCCACGGGCCGTGGCCTCATGCTGACTCCAACATGGCAGCGCGGACAGCTTGGCGAGCCGCGCCGTCCCGCGTATGATCCACGGCGCCCCGGTGCGCCGCGCGCTTGCAACCGACCCGGCGTCGGGCCCGCCCACACGGCCGGCCGGCGCCTTCATGACAAAACGATGACTCTCGAATTCGCCCTGCGCCTTCTCGCGGCGTTCGCCTGCGGCGTCGCCATCGGAATCGAACGCCAGATGCGCCAGCGCACGGCGGGTCTGCGCACGATCACGCTCGTTGCGAGCGGCGCTTGCCTGTTCGTCACGCTCGGCGTGCTGACCGGCAACGGCACGAGCGGCGTGACGCAAATTGCGGCCTATGTGGTCTCGGGCGTGGGTTTTCTGGGCGGCGGCGTCATCATGCGCGAGAAGGGCTCGATTCAGGGCATCAACACGGCTGCGACGCTGTGGTGCTCGGCAGCCGTGGGCGTGCTGTGCGGCGCGGGCCACTACGGCCCCGCACTGGCCGGCACCATCGTCGTACTGCTGACGAACACGGTGCTGCGCGAGGTGAGCCGCATCATCAACGCCACCCCCGTTTCGAACGCCGATCTCGTACGCGCCTACATACTCACCGTGGTGTGCCGCGAAGAGGACGAGGTGCACATCCGCACGGTGCTCTCCAATTCGATGTACTCGACGCCGCTTTCATTTCAAAGCCTCACGAGCGAAGACATGCCCGGCGATCCGCAGCGCCTGCGCGTGACGGCGACGATGCGGCTCCATCCGAAATACCAGTCGAAGCTCGAACTGATGGCGAGCCGCCTCAGCATGGAGAAAGGCGTCTCCAGCGTGAGCTGGACCGCTGCGGAAACCGAGGAAGCCCCTGAGTGACGCTTCGGCATTGCGTGCACACGCATTCCTTACGAATCCATTTCCGATTCGTTGCGCTTTTTAAAATGATTCGCGCCAGTTTTGAGGAACTGTCAATTCTGGCCGCGTTTCGTGGACGCCTTTTCGCCCTTGGACTAAGCTGCATTCACCGTGATTCGTTCACGCAAACAAGGGAGGCTATCCATATGGAACACGGCATCATTGCCTGGCTCATCATCGGCGCAATCGCAGGCTGGCTCGCTGGCGTGCTCGTCAAGGGCGGCGGCTTCGGATTGATCGTCGATATCATCGTCGGCATTGTCGGCGCGTTCATCGGCGGCTGGCTTGCCGGTTTGCTCGGCATTCATATCGGTGGCGGCATGATCAGTTCGATCATCACCGCAATCATTGGCGCGGTCATTCTGCTCTTCATCATCCGGCTGTTCAAAAGAGCTTAGCGAATTCACGCTGTCAATGAAAAACGGGAGCACCGTGACTGGTGCTCCCGTTTTACTTTGAGTGCTTCCGATTAGCGTTTTACTGATTAACGCAGCGATTACGCGTTGGCGACGAGTTTGCCCTCGCCCGTCGCATCGGGCAGCATGGAACCCGTTTCGTTGAAACGCAGATGCATCTCGTACGCGCGCGCGAGATTGTGCGGCGTCTGGCCGCCGATCTTCATCGCGTCGCGATAGTAGTCGCGCAGCAGATCGCGATAGAGCGGATGCGCGCAGCGCTCGATGACCAGCGTCGCGCGTTCGCGCGGCGCGAGACCGCGCAGGTCGGCCAGGCCCTGCTCGGTCACGATCACGTCCACGTCGTGCTCGTTGTGATCGACGTGCGGCACCATCGGCACGATGCTCGAGATGCGGCCGTCCTTGGCAATGGCCTTCGTTGCGAAGATCGCGCACGATGCATTGCGCGCGAAGTCGCCCGAGCCGCCAATGCCGTTCATCATGTGCGTGCCGCCCACGTGCGTGGAATTCACGTTGCCGTAGATGTCGCATTCGAGCGCGGTGTTCAGCGCGATGAGGCCAAGGCGGCGAATCACTTCCGGATGATTGCTCACTTCCTGCGGACGCAGCACGAGCTTGTCGCGATAGCGGTCGAGGTCGGCGAGCACCTGGGCCTGGCGCGGCGCGGAGAGCGTCATCGAAGCGCCCGAGGCGAACACCATCTTGCCGGAGTCGATCAGGTCGAAGGTCGAGTCCTGCAATACTTCGGAGTACATCGTGAGTGCCTCGAACGGCGAATTCACGAAGCCCGAGAGCACCGCGTTCGCGATCGTGCCGATGCCAGCCTGCAGCGGCGGCAGTTGCGCGCTCATGCGCCCGTGCCTCAATTCGTGCTGCAGGAATTCGATGAGGTGGCCGGCAATGCGCGCGGTTTCTTCATCGGCGGGCAGCACGGTCGATGGGCTGTCCGCTTCGTTCGTGATGACGATGGCGGCGATCTTCTCGGGCGGAATCTCGATGGCGGTCGTGCCCACGCGATCCTGCGGCCGCACGATCGGCAGCGGGTCGCGATGCGGGCGACGGCCCGGAATCCACACGTCGTGCAGACCTTCGAGCGCGAGCGGCTGCGCAAGGTTGATCTCGACGATCACCTTCTCCGCGAGAATCGCGAAGCTCGCCGAATTGCCCACCGAAGTCGTGGGCACGATCGCGCCCGTTTCGGTGATGGCCGCTGCCTCGATGATCGCGAGATCGAGCTTGCCGAGCAGGTTCGCGCGCAACATCTCCACCGTTTCGGAGAGGTGCTGGTCGACGAACATCACTTCGCCGCGGTTGATCGCCCTGCGCAATGTCGAGTCGACCTGAAACGGCAGGCGGCGTTCGAGCACGCCCGCTTCGGTCAGCATGCGGTCGACATCGTGACCGAGCGAGGCGCCCGTCATCAGCGTGATGCGCAGCGGCTCCTTCTCTTCGCGCGCGCGTCGCGCCAGTTCGATCGGCACGGCCTTCGTGTCGCCCGCGCGCGTAAAGCCGCTCGCGCCGACACGCATGCCGTTGCGCACGAGTTGAGCTGCCTCGGCAGCCGAAGTGATTTTCCCGCGCAAGGCGGCACAGCGAATACGGTCTTCGTACATCAAAGTCTCCACATTGAACCTGGTGCCCAGTTTCAGGTTTTGCATCAGCGAATGTGAACTGCGGTTTTCACAGAACACTCTTGCAGTGTCTTTTTGACGGCCACAATGCACAAAGCCGCGACGCCCTATGTGAAGGTGTCGCGGCACAAGATTTCAGCGTGCACCTGCACATGGCGGGCGTGCTCTCGATCTCAGCTACCGAAGTAGAGCGTGCAGAAGCTGGCCGGCCCGACGCATTCATCTTTCTTTGCTGGCTTCACGGTTTCGCGATGAGCGGTTGCTTGCGCTGCCTGCGGAGCAGCGGACTGCGCGACCTGCTGAGGGGCACTCGCTGCCGGTGCGTCGTTCTGTGCATGAGCAGCGGCGGCGGCAAACAGCGAACAGGCAACAACAGCGATTTTCAGGGACTTCATTTTACTCTCCAGTGCTAACGGGTACTGCGAAGCAGTGATATGACTATATGACCCAGAGTAAATTTGATTAAGAAGGCGGGTTGGAACGCATATTTCCAGACTGCAGCAAGATCGCGCAGCGCTGCGTTTTCATTGTGTCTTCAACGATCTCAAAGCCGTGCCGGGCCTGCGGCGCATGCGCCAGGCAAGCGGTCCGAGCGGCGCGTCGCGATCGAGCAGTGCACTGCGGATAAAGTGCAGATGACTCAGGAGCCGTTGCACGTCGTGGCGCCGCTCGCGCTCGTGATGCACGGTTGCGAGCGCCTCCTGCGCGATCCAGGTCGCCGCGCGAACCGATATCAGCGCGCGTTCCAGCAACACCCCGTCTGGGCGCTCGAAGAGGCCCGCAATGTCCTCTTGCACGTGCTCGAGGGCCGGCGGCCAGCGCGCATCGAGCGCACCGAGCCAGGCCGCCGCCTGCGCCTCGTTGCGCAGATCGACGACGGCATGACCCACTTCGAGCGTCACCAGCATCCACCGCAGCGCGCGGCGGTGCGCCTGGCGACGTCCGTTCAGCAACATCCTCAGCTGGTGCATCAGGTCGTGCGTTCCGGACTGGAAGCGCTGTCCGAGCCCCTCCAGCTCGCCGAGGCAGGCAAGCACGACCTGACCACGCAAGGACACGCACATGCGCTCGACGAGCCAGTTCATGTGCGGCGGAAACACCACCGCGAAACCAAGCGAGGCGACCAGCATCGCAGCAACGACCGCGATGCCGTTGTTGATCAGCAGGTCGGGTGTATAGACGATAACGTTGTCGGGGCCGGCCAGCAGGCAGAAGAACACGGAGAATCCGACCCCGTAGCCGGCTACGCGTGGCCGTGTGGCGAGAAAGGCGCCCATTGCGAGCACCGGGACAAGCGACGCGCAGAGCAGCGGGAAGCCGTCGATATTGGGGTACACGTAGCAGGTGAAGAGATAGCCGGTCACAGCGGCCAGGGCCGCGCCAACGGCCATCTGCACGGCCATGCGCGAAGCGCGCGGCGCCGACGAGGTGAGCGCACAGGTGAGCGCGGCGGCGATCATCGCGAGGCCGCCGCTCGGCCAGTCGGTTTCGACCCAGAACCAGCCGATCGCCGACACCACCACGGCCGTGCGCACGAAAGTGAACGCCACGACGTACCAGCTCGTGCGTGGCACGTAGCGCGCGACGCGCGGCTCCTGTGCGAGCCGGGCTTGCGTCAGCGACGCCCATGTGCGGCTATAGCGCACGATTTCGGTCGTGAAGCGGTAGATGAGTTCAGCAGACGTATCGAAGTCCGGCAGCGCTTCGGGTAGCGTGCTTTCGAGCGGCCTGCGCGTTTCGCGCACGTGGCGCGGCAGGGTGCGCTGGAAGGCTTCCAGGTCGTTTGCGAGCCGCAAGGCATAGGCTCGATCGCTTTCGTTCTGGCGAGGCCGCTGCGCGAGCAGCACGGCAAGCTCGCCGAAAAACGGTGCGAGCGGTGCAATCGCCGCGTCGCTCCAATGCAGCCTCTTGAGCAGCTGACGCAGCGCATGCAGCCGCGCACATACGTCCATGAACTCAGAATTCAGGCGCGCGAGCAGGCCGCTGCGCGAGCGCATCATTGGATCTTCGAAAAGCGAGAAAGCGCGCGTGGTCTCGAAGCCGACGACATCGTCGACGAGACCCGCAAACTTCCCTTCGAATGCGCCCCTTTCGAGCTTGCCGGCCAACACCGCCGAGGCGAACGCAGTAAAATTTTGATACCGTGTACGCAAGGTGCGATCGAGCACCGAACCCGACTGCCGGGGCACGATCACGGCGCTGACCATGCCCGAGCAGAGGATCCCCACGGCCACTTCGGCTCCCCGCCCGAGCGCGGCGAGAAAGAGACCGTTGGGTTGCATCACGAGCGGAATGCCGATCAGCGCTGCCGTGTAGCCGGCCAGCACGAAACCGTACCAGCGAAAATGCCGATTCCTCATGGCAGCGGCCGTACACGCGGCCACCCACCCCGTCATCCCGAGTATGTAGAGCTCGGGTTGCTGCACGAACACGGCACCCAACACCACCGCCGCGATCATGCCAACCGAGGTGCCAACGATGCGGTAGAAGCTCTTCGCGAACACCATGCCGGAGAGCGGCTGCATCAGCACGAACACCGTCGTCATCGCAATGCGCGGCTGCGGCAGGTCCAGCAGCATCGCGATGCCCATGGCAAGCAATCCGGCCGTGACCGTTTTCAGCAGATGGAGCCAGATCGCGCCATCGGTGGCCTGCCAGTCGCGCAGTGCACGCCTCGCGGCGCGCCAGATGATTTCCGCGCGCCGACGCGAGTCGAACGCTCGATGTATCGCAGGCTGGCGGTTCATGGAAAACGGACTACGCTCGGGCTGTTACGAAGAATGTCGTCTGCTTTGGCAGGGACAGAGCAACTATGTTGCGTGGGACCAGAGAACGCTAAAGTGTCAACTCTGGTCGACAGGAGCCGATTGTAGGAGCGTCACTGGCGCGCATTAACGGGACGGACGGGGAACGTCCGTTCCAGATCACTCAACAATGACGAGGCCCGAGAGGCGGACAATATCGTTTCCGTGCCGAACAAGAAGGTCTGATGGATACGTTACAAAATATGCGGGTGTTCGTTCGCGTCGTGGAAGCGGGCAGCTTCACGGCCGCGGCCCAGTCGCTGGATTCGACTACGGGCGCGATGTCGCGCGCGGTGTCGGAACTCGAAGCGCATTTGCGCACCCGCCTGCTCAACCGCTCGACGCGCCGGCTTGCGCTCACGCCCGCCGGCGAGCGGTATCTCAAACGCTGCTCGCAGATTCTCGCGGACGTCGATAGCGCGGAAGAAGAGGCGAGCTGCGCGCACGAGCGCCCTGCTGGCGCGCTGCGCATGCACAGCTTCGCGAGCATTGGCCAGCAGTACGTGCTGCCGGCGATCTCGCGCTATCGTGCGCTGCATCCCGAGGTCACCGTCGAGCTGACGCTCTCGCAACGCATGCCGGATCTCTTCGAGGGCAGCAGCGACGTTTCGGTGGTCACGGCGTCTTCACTGCCGAATTCCGATCTCGTTTCGCATCAGCTCGGTTCGACGTATAGCATTCTGTGCGCGTCGCCAGCATATGTGCATACGCACGGTGCGCCTCGTACGCCCGCCGATCTCTCGCATCACGACTGTCTGATTCTCAAGACACCGGCATTTCCGGCGCATGAGTGGACGTTAGAAGGGCCCGAAGGCAGCGTGGAGATGCATGTGGACGGGCCGGTGCAGGTGAATATCGCGGAATCACTCGCGGTGGCAATTCGCGAGGGAATGGGGATTGGCGTGCTCCCGGTCTACGCGGCAATTGAAGGACTGCGTAACGGATCGCTCGTGCGCGTGTTGCCTCAGCACAAGCTCCAGAAGACGAACGTGTATGCACTTTATCCGTCGCGCAAATTCGTCGACGCGAAGACGAAGACATGGGTTGAATTCATGCGGGCGCATCTTCCAGAGGTGATCGCGCGCGACCAGGCGCTGCTTGAGGAACTCACGCAAGAGCAACTCTCGGATGAGGCGGAGAAAGTCGCGATCGCGGAGGACGCTTCGATCGGTGCAGCAGCGCAGAAGGCTGCGCATTGAGTTGCGATTGCCGAAGCTGTTAACGCAAAAAGCCGTCCACTGGACGGCTTTTCTGTTTCCTGCGCTTCGTCCTGCTTCGTTTCGTACTGCGTACGATGTAGGGACAGCGCCCAAACGCCAGAACCCCGGCTCTCTTACGGAGAAACCGGGGTTCTGGACATCACAGCATGAGGAGCCTGACGATTACCTACTTTCACACGGGCAATCCGCACTATCATC
>NZ_DATJWR010000106.1:0-7197 GCF_035501035.1 Paraburkholderia sp. | reverse complement strand
TCACGTCGTTCACGGCGCGATAGCGCCCCTTGTGCCACCACCCGCGAAAGCCCGGCAGCTTCGTTGCGAAGTCGACGATCACATCCTTCGCCTGCAGCAGCACCGGCGCGATCGGCAGCACGGGCAGCACGTGGCGCTCCGGGCGGCTCGCGATGAGCCGCTGCGTGTACGAGTGCTGCGGCGATTCGAAAATCTGCTCGACGCTGCCCGACTCAACGAGCCGCCCCTTCTCCATCACGGCCACGCGCTGCGCGAAGCGGCGCACGAGATTCAGGTCGTGCGTGATGAGCAGCACCGACATGCCGCGGCGCTGCGCCTCGTCGCGCTGCAGCTCGAGCAGCAGATCGACGATCTGGCCGCGGATGGTCACGTCGAGGGCCGTGGTCGGCTCGTCGGCGAGCAGGAGGCGCGGACGGCACGCGAGCGCCATCGCGATCATCACGCGCTGGCGCTGGCCGCCCGAGAGCTGATGCGGATAGCTCGACACGCGCCGCCGCGCCTCGTCAATGCCGGTGCGCTCGAGCAGCTTCACCGCGCGCTCGTAGGCCTCCTTCTTCGTCACGCCGTCGTGCAGCACGATCGTCTCTGCGATCTGCTCGCCGATCGTGTAGAGCGGATTGAGCGCCGTCATCGGCTCCTGGAAGATCATGGCGACGTCACTGCCGCGCAGGCCGCGCATCGCGCGCTCGCCTTTCGCGAGCAAATCCTCGCCATCGAGGCGGATCGTTCCCACGATCCTGGCATCGTCCAGCAGGCGCAGAACCGCGAGTGCCGTGACGGTCTTGCCCGAGCCCGACTCGCCAACCAGCGCCACGCGCTCGCCGCGCCCGATCGCGAGCGTGACGTCGTCGACGGCGAGCGTCTCGTTAAAGCACACGCTCAGATGCTCGATCGAGAGGAGCGGCGCGGCAGTGTCCTCTGGCAACGCGCTCACTGGTTGCCTCCGGCCTTCATCGCGTCGGAAATGCGCGTGTCGAGCGCGTTGCGCAGCGCGTCGCCGATGAACGTGAGGAGCAACAGCGTCGCGACCAGCACGCCGAAGGTCGAGAGCGCGATCCACCATGCGTCGAGATTGCGCTTACCCTGCGCGAGCAATTCGCCCAGGCTCGGCGTAGGCGCCGGAACGCCGAGGCCGAGAAAATCGAGGCTCGTGAGTGCGAGAATCGCGCCGCTCATGCGAAACGGCAGGAAGGTGATGACGGGCGTGAGGCTGTTGGGCAGCACGTGATGCCAGATGATCTGCCAGTTCGAGAGCCCCATCGCGCGCGCGGCGAGCACATAGTCCTGGTTGCGGTTGCGCAGGAATTCGGCTCGCACGTAGTCGGACAGCCCGATCCAGCCGAACAGCGAGAGCAGCACGATCAACAGCACGAAGCCCGGCTCGAAGATGGCCGCGAAGATGATGAGCAGATAGAGCTCGGGCAGCGAGCTCCAGATCTCGATGAGCCGTTGCCCGACGATATCGACCTTGCCGCCGAAGTACCCCTGCACCGCGCCCGCCAGCACACCGAGCACCGTGCCGATGGCGGTCAGCACGAGCGCGAACTCCACCGACACGCGAAAGCCGTAAAGCAAGCGGGCAAACAGGTCGCGGCCGCTCTCGTCGGTGCCGAGCCAGTTCTGGCGCGAAGGCGGCGCCGGGTTCGGCACTTTCGCGAAGTAATTGAGCGTGTCGTAGTAGTACGGGTTAGGCGGATAGATCGCGAAATTGCCGGGCGCGTCGAACCGGTGGCGAATGAACGGATCGAGGTAGTCAGCGGGCGTCGGGAAATCGCCGCCGAATGTGGTCTCGGGATAGGCCTTGAACAACGGGAAATAGAGGTGCCCGTCGTAACGCACGACGAGCGGCTTGTCGTTGGACCAGAGCGGGCCGGCGAGACTCGCCGCGAACGCGACAAGAAATACGATCAGGCTCCAGTAGCCAAGGCGCTGCTGCTTGAAGCGCAGCCACACGCGACGGCCGGGCGTGGGCGACTTGAAGGCGCGCACGCTCTCGGTGCGCAGTTCGGGTTCGGCGCCGGTACGGACTCGGTTCAACTCAGCGCTCCAGTTGTTCGAATTGAATGCGGGGATCGACCCACACGTAGCACAGATCGGAGATGAGTTTCGTTAGCAGTCCGATCAACGTAAACAGATACAGCGTGCCGAGCACGACAGGATAGTCGCGCCGCACGACCGACTCGTACGACAGCAGGCCGAGGCCATCGAGCGAAAACAACGTCTCGATCAGCAGGCTGCCCGTGAAGAACGCGCCGATGAAGGCCGCCGGGAAACCCACCACGAGCGGCAGCAAGGCGTTGCGAAACACGTGCTTCCAGAGCACGGTGCGCTCCGAGAGCCCCTTCGCGCGCGCGGTCAGCACATACTGGCGACGAATTTCTTCGAGGAAGGCGTTCTTGGTCAGCATCGTCGTGACGGCGAAGCTGCCCACCACCGATGCCGTCACCGGCAGCGTGATGTGCCAGAGGTAGTCGAGGATCTTGCCGCCGAGCGAGAGCGTGTCCCAGTTATCGGAGGTGAGATTGCGCAGCGGGAACAATTGCAGGAACGAGCCACCACCGAACAGCACGAGCAGCAACACGCCCAGCACGAAGCCCGGAATCGCGTAGCCGACGAGCACGACGAGGCTCGTCACGAGATCGAAGCGCGAGCCGTTGCGCACCGCCTTGGCGATGCCCAACGGCACCGATATCAGGTAGGTGAGAAAGAAGGTCCACAGGCCGATGCTGATCGACACTGGCAGCTTCGAGATGATGAGCGACCACACGCTCTGGTGATGGAAATAGCTCTGGCCGAGATCGAAGCGCGCGAAGCGCCGGAGCATCAGGAAATAGCGCTCGAGCGGCGGCTTGTCGAAGCCATAGAGCTGCTTGAGCTGCGCGATCTGCTGCGCGTCCACGCCCGAATGCGCGCGCATGCCGAACGGCATGCCCTGCTCCGCGCCGCGCCGCAATTCGCGCACCGCCTGCTCGACGGGGCCGCCCGGTACGAACTGGATCACGCCGAAGGTCAGCGTGAGTACGCCGAGCAGCGTCGGGATCATCAGCAGCAGGCGTTTGACGATGTAGCTCCACATGATTCGTTGCTTCCGTCGTGTCAGTCTCGTTCGTCATGAATGGCCGGCTTGCGGCCCGGGCTGCGGCTTGAACCACCATGTCGAGATGATCCAGTCGTTCGCGCCATAGTACAGCGGCAATTTCGCCGGATACGCCAGCGTATGCTTGTACGCCACACGGTGCGTCGAGCTGTACCACTGCGGCACCACATAGTAGCCGTGCATGAGCACCCGGTCGAGCGCGTGCGTGGCGTCGAGCAGTTGCGGCAGCGTCTGCGCCTGCGTGAGCGCCTTGAGGATGGCATCGACGGGCGGCGACTTCAGGCCGAGCAGATTGCCCGAGCCCGGCTCGTCGGCGGCCTTGCTGCCGAAGCGGTCGACCTGCTCCGCACCCGGCACCTGCACGTCCGGGAACTTGATGGTCGTCATGTCGAAGTCGAAGTCGTCGAGCCGCTTCTGGTAGAGCGCGAAATCTACCGAACGGTAGTTCACCTGGATGCCGAGCCGCGCGAGCGCCTGCGTGTACTGCGCCATGATCGGCGCCCATTGCGCCGAAGCGCTCGTGTCGTCGAGTACCTCGAACACGAACGGCTCGCCCTTTGCGTTGCGCAGCGCGCCGTCGCGGTAGGTCCAGCCGGCCTCCGCGAGGAGCGCGCGCGCCTTGAGCAGGTTCGCGCGCAGCGAACCCGGCGGGGTCGTGTCGGGCTGCACGGGCGGCGGCCCGAACACGGCGGGATCGAGCGACTTGCGCCACGGTTCGAGCAGCGCGAGCTCGCCGGGTGTCGGCAAACCCTTCGCCTGCAGATCGGTGTTCACGAACCAGCTGTCGATGCGACGGTACTGGTTATAGAACAGCATGCGGTCGAGCCACTGGAAATCGAGCGCGAGATCGAGAGCACGGCGCACGCGCACGTCCTGGAACACAGGCTTGCGCAGGTTCAGGACGAAGCCTTGCATGCCCGTGCCGTTGTGCTGCGGAAACTCGCGCTTGATGAGCTCGCCGCTGTCGAAGCGCTTGCCGACGTCGCGCCGCACCCAGTTGCGCGCGACATTTTCGACGAGCGCGTCGTACTCGCCCGCCTTGAAGGCTTCGAGACGCGCGACGTCGTCGGAATAGAGCTTGTAGGTGATGCGCTCGAAGTTGTTGGTGCCCACGCGCACGGGCAGGTCCTTGCCCCAGTAGTTCGGATCGAGCTTGTACGTGATGGTGCGGCCGTTCGAGTAGCGCTCGATCACATAGGGACCGCTGCCGATCGGCTGCTCGAATGCGAGCTGATCGAACGCGATGCGGCTGCCGTCCGGCCGCAGCCCCCACTTGCGCGAGAACACCGGCATGCCACCGGCGATGAGCGGCAACTCGCGGTTGTTGGCACGAAACTCGAAACGGATCGTCGCTGGATCGACCACGACTGCGCGCGTGATGTCGCTGAAATACGCCTGCATCGAAGGTGCGGACTGGCGGCTCTTGAACGTGTCGAGCGAGAACTTCACGTCTTCGGCCGTCACCGGGTCGCCATTCGAGAAACGCGCTTTCGGGTTGATGTGGAATGTCACCGAGAGCCCATCGGGCGCGATGCGGATATCGTCGGCGAGCAGGCCGTAGGCGGACGCCACTTCGTCCAGGCTGCCTGTCGTCAGGCTCTCGAACAGCATGCCGAGCCCAGGCGCCGCATTGCCGCGCAAAGTGAACGGGTTGAACTTGTCGAAGCTCGTGAGACGGTCGGGATTGGCGAGCACCAGCGTGCCGCCCTTGGGCGCGTCCGGGTTCACGTAGTCGAAGTGCGCAAAGCCTTGCGGATATTTGGGCTCGCCGTATTGCGCAATGGCGTGCACGGCGTGCGCGGACGGCATCGCCAGCGCCCCGAACGCGAGCGCCACCGCCACTGATGCGAGCAGCCTGGCAAAGCGCTGCCGCCCCGCAGGAACCGTTGCCCCAAGCGCGCTGCGCGCGGTCCTGCTTCGCGTTCCTGTCATCATAGAAAGGGATTTGTCCGGGGATGCCTTGTCAATTGTGAGAGAATTCTACCCAAACCACGCGGCGCCACCCTGAAGGCGCCCGGCGCATTGACCTGATTTAGGAGAATTCATGGGCTTCCTCGCTGGCAAACGCATCCTGTTGACCGGCCTGTTATCGAACCGTTCGATCGCGTACGGCATCGCGCAGGCATGCAAGCGCGAAGGCGCGGAACTGGCGTTCACGTACGTCGGCGACCGCTTCAAGGACCGCATCACCGAGTTTGCACAGGAGTTCGGCAGCAACCTCGTGTTCCCCTGCGACGTGGCCGACGACGCGCAAATCGAGGCGCTCTTCGCCGGGCTCAAGCAGCGCTGGGACACGCTCGACGGTCTCGTCCACTCGATCGGCTTTGCGCCGCGCGAAGCGATCGCAGGCGACTTCCTCGAAGGCATGACGCGCGAGAACTTCCGCATCGCGCACGACATCTCGGCCTACAGCTTCCCGGCGCTCGCCAAGGCCGCACAGCCGATGCTCGCCGACAACGCGTCGCTGCTCACCCTCACCTATCTCGGTGCGGAGCGCGCCATCCCGAACTACAACACGATGGGTCTCGCGAAGGCTTCGCTCGAAGCGAGCGTGCGCTACCTCGCGGTCTCGCTAGGCGGCAAGGGCGTACGCGTGAACGGCATTTCGGCTGGCCCGATCAAGACGCTCGCGGCAAGCGGTATCAAGAGCTTCGGCAAGATTCTCGAGTTCGTCGAGCAGAATGCGCCGCTACACCGTAACGTGACGATCGAGCAGGTCGGCAATACGGCTGCGTTCCTGCTCTCCGACCTGGCGGGCGGCGTGACCGCCGAGATCGTGCATGTCGACTCGGGCTTCAACGCGGTGGTAGGCGGCATGGCCGGACTCGAGTAAGCCTGCCATCGTTGCACGCGCCTCGTCGTGCGTGCAATCGTGCAATTGGCCGACAAACAAAAGCCGCCCCGTGGGGCGGCTTTCTTTTTGCGCGAGGCCTTGCGAGCATCACGCCTGCAACCGGCCTGGCGGCTTAGTGCCAGTGCCCCGGAGGGCCGCCGCGATCCCAGTGGTCGCGACCCGGGCCATAGCCACCATGGTGACGGTACCAGTCGTCATGGTTCCAGTAACGACGCCCGTCCCAGTAACGGTCGCCGTGCCAGCCGATCACGATCGCCGGCGGCACTGCATAGACCGGAGCCGGCTGATAGACGACCGGCGGCGGAGGCGGCGGCGCGTAGACCGGCTGAGGTGCCACATAAACCGGGGCCGGAATACCAATGTTGACACCAACGCTCACGCCAGCCATGGCCGCGCTCGACGCGCCAATCGCTACGCCCCCGAGCAGCATTGCAACAACACGTGGGAACTTCATGGACTCACCTTTCGGGTTTGATGTTTTGTTCAAGCCAATATAGCGCAGGGCTTTCGGCCCGCGTATTTCAAACTTGTAATAACTGATGCACAAACCTGCCCCACGGCGGATGACGTTACGTCTCGTTACACTAGCGGCCCTTTTGGGGCGCGTGTCACCAATAACATGCAAAGCGTTGGATCGGGTTCATGCGCTTGAAGACGAGGCTGCCGGCGCCAATATCGGCGACGCCGTAAGCCGCGGCGCACCGGAGGATATCATCGCTGGCGCCGAGGCGTACTGGCACCAACACACTGTGGCGGACATATTCGCGCCGGTGCCACGCAGCCCTGTTGCATTTGCGTATTGGCGGCGTATAGCGATGTAGCTTGAACTGCTCCACGTCCCGAACACGGGCCCCATTCGCTTCGGATGCCGAATCAAGTGCCATGCACACGGTTGTCGAGGCGTCCGCGTCTCCCGGAAGCTGGCGGATTTTGAAAACCGGAAAAAATTCGTTGTCCTATACAGCTGGCGCGGACTGGTTGCGCTAAGACTGCGATATAAACTGGACCGCATTCGCATACGGGCATATCTCCGCTATTCGCGTAACGGGAGCCCAAAACAAAAACCCCGCAAGTCCGAGAACTTGCGGGGTTTCCACCGCCATTACTGGCGGAGACGGAGGGATTCGAACCCTCGATCCAGGTTTTGGCCCAGATGCTCCCTTAGCAGGGGAGTGCCTTCGACCTCTCGGCCACGTCTCCCGAAAACTTCGTTCGCGCCAGGGAGGCAGCGCAACGAAGCCAAGAT
>NZ_DATJWR010000105.1:0-3167 GCF_035501035.1 Paraburkholderia sp. | reverse complement strand
AGCGGGATGAGATCGGGTTCGTACACCTCACTTGCCCGCCTCCCCCGGACGGGAGAATTGCAAATCGATTTTGCACGCGGAGCCAGGAAGCCGCGGAAGTTTCCACGGCGTCACGAAGCGCCGAGTGATTTATTACGCGCGGCGCCGATGAGTGCCCGTTTTTTTCGGCGCTTCGCGCGAATGATCCCGCGCTAGTGGAACGAATCTGACATTTGCATCCCGCACTGTCATGGCCCGCGACGGCGGGCCACCCAGTTGAAACAAGCACGCCGATTCTGAACATCAAGCATTTCGCTAGACTCCGCCGAGCTGTCCTGCGTGACCTGGGTGGCCCGCCGTCGCGGGCCATGACAAAGATGGGGTGGGATTCAATTGTTGGATTTTCACCACTAGTTACGTCTGGCTGCGATCTCTCCGCGGCTCTGCGCCTCCGGTGCGCCAGGGAAGCTGGCGCGATCCTGCCGGTGGAAGTCCGGCTCGGGTAAGGGGTAGCGCCCGCCCGATAGTGAGTGTTGCGTGATGGAAGGCAACGACCATGACGAAGCGTACACAGCGATTGTGCAGGGTGAGTTATGGAGCCCCGAAATGCGGAAACTTGCAGAAGCCGAGCCGTTCGGAGACGTCGAAGGCCACGCGTGCGGTGCCGTGATGCGAGGCACTGTCGTTCTGCCGGGGTCGAAGGGACCTCATCATGTACAAAAGGATCGCGTTGGAAACTGGGAGATCTCATGACCGACCGCTTGCCCGTGGCACCGGTCCGCATCGGGGAGGCGCAAGCCGAACGCCGATGATGCACGGTCATGAGAAGTCGGGTCCTGCCGTAGTAGCTGGGAAGCCGGTGAACGCAGCCGTGGAAGAAGCGGCAACGGAGTCGGTGGAGCCAAGGGCGGGAGCCAAGGGAAATGCGAGGGAGCCTGACACGACCCGGGTGCAGAACCGGACCAGCGTGGCACAGGGGCTTGATCGCATACGGCAAGCTGCCAAACGAGAAGGAGTAAGGTTCACCAGCCTGCTGCACCATGTCAGTCCTGCGTCTTTGTCCGAAGCGTTCCACGCGCTCAAACGCGATGCCGCTGCGGGTGTGGATGGAGTGACGTGGGAGGACTACGCGAGAGGTCTTGAGCCCAGGCTCGACGATCTGCATACGCGTGTTCACAAAGGCGGTCCGTACCATCCGCTGCCGGCGAGACGGGTTTACATCCCCAAGCCGGACGGACGGCAAAGACCGCTGGCCGTGGCGGCTCTTGAAGACAAGATTGTCCAGAGGGCGGTTCTGGAAGTCCTGAGCGCGATCTATGAGGAAGACTTCCTCGGGTTTAGCTATGGCTTTCGGCCCGGGCGCAGCCAGCACGATGCGCTGGATGCCCTGTGCACGGCCATCGACAGAAGGAAAGTGAACTTCATTGTCGACGCCGATATCCGGTCGTTCTTCGACACGGTGAACCATGATTGGCTCATCGGCTTCCTGGAACACCGCATCGGCGATGTGCGCATCATCCGCCTGATCCGTAAATGGTTGAAGGCGGGCGTCATGGAAAACGGGCTGGTCGGCGCCAGTGAGATGGGGACGGGGCAGGGATCGGTCATCTCGCCGCTGCTTGCCAACGTCTACCTGCACTACGCTCTGGACCTGTGGGCCGAGCAATGGCGGAAGACAGAAGCCGAAGGCGACATGGTCATCGTGCGGTATGCCGACGACCTGGTCATAGGCTTTGAACACGAAGCCGAAGCAAGGCGCTTCCTCGACGCGATGCGCACGAGGCTTGAGACGTTCGCACTGACGCTGCACCCGGAAAAGACCCGCATCATCGCGTTCGGACGCCATGCGGCGGAACAACGAGGTGAAAAGGGCAAACCGGATACCTTCGACTTCCTGGGCTTTACCTTCATGGCCGCCAAGTCGCGCAAAGGAAACTTCCTCCTCAAGAGGAAATCCCGCCGCGACCGCGTCAGGGGCAAACTCAGGCAGATCAAGGATACGCTGCGTCAGAAAACGCATCAACCTTTCGATGAGACGGGAAGATGGCTGGCCAGCGTGGTCAGGGGCTTCTTCAACTACCATGCCGTGCCAACCAACAGCCGGACGCTTGCGGCATTCCACTACCGGGTCGTCATGCTCTGGGCAGCCGCTTACAAGCGGACAAGTCAGCGAGCGCACATAACCCCGCAGCTGCTTGATCGCATGCGTTCCTATCTTCCACCGCCTCGCATCCTTCATCCCTGGCCCCAGCAACGCTTCGCCGTCAAACACCCAAGGTGGGAGCCGTATGCGGGAAAGCCGCACGTACGGTTCTGTGCGGGGGGCGCATAGCAATATGCGTCCCTACCGCGACCGTGAATCAATTGCCGGGATGATCGAAAGCGAGAGTCCTGTAGCCAGGGATACTCGTGCCGCTCCTGAACTCCAGCCTGCAGGTTTTGGTGACACCGTCAAAGTCACTGTGGAGAGCTGTTAGTTCACGCTTTGCCACACCACGCGATGAATGCGGCCGTCGATGAATTTGACGACCACCCGGCCGAGGATATTCCGTGCCGGGACGAAGCCGAGATCGAGCCGGCTGTCATTGGAATTGTCGCGGTTGTCCCCGAGCACGTAGTAGGAGTCGGGAGGCACGGTTACTGCGGCCGTGTTGTCCATGTCTCCATTGGTCGATGCCTGCAGAATGCGGTGTCGACTGCCGCCCGGCAGCCATTCAAAGAATTGTGGTACGCGCGTACACGAACCGAACTCGTCGCAATCGAGCCAGAGATCAGGAATTCGTTGAAGTCTGGCGGGATTGCCGTTGACGTACACCCGTCCGGCAACGAGTTGAATGCGATCGCCTGGCAGGCCTGTTACTCGCTTTACGAAATCATCTCCTTGTGCAGTCTTGAATACGATCACATCGCCACGCTGCGGCTGGGAGAGGATATACGCGAATTTCCTCACCCAGACATGGTCGCCGATATTCAAAGTGGGGCTCATTGAGCCACCAGGAAGATCGAAGGGCTGGAATAGAAAGGTCCGGATTACCAGAGCCGTCACCGGAAACGTCAGAGTGATCAGTGCGAGTGCATACCAGCGCGAGTACCAGCGCATTGGTTGGTCGCGCAGCCTTGCGCGCGCGAGAAAATATGCGTGGACCGCGCCGACAAGCCGAAACGGGATTGACGCCAGCAGCAGCGTC
>NZ_DATJWR010000104.1:0-23278 GCF_035501035.1 Paraburkholderia sp. | reverse complement strand
GCCGCGAGACCAGCGCCTCGACGCCTCGCAACTCGAACGCGCGCGCCCTTGAACTAGCCGGGCAAAGCCCGGCCACACCACGACGAAGTAGCGGGAACGGTCTGCTTCGCAGCGAGACCGTTCAATGACTTATGCAAAAGGAGACACCCCCGTGCCAACCATGACCCAGATTGCGGACTCGCCAGCCGCCGTCAACGAAGCCGAAGAACAGTTGTACCGCAAGGTACTGAAGCGCATTCTGCCGCTCCTGCTGCTGTGCTACGTCGTTGCCTACCTGGACCGAGTCAACGTCGGCTTTGCGAAGCTGCAGATGCTCGACTCGCTTGGCCTGAGCGACAGCGTCTATGCCGTGGGCGCAAGCATCTTCTTCTGGGGATATTTTCTTTTCGAAATGCCGAGCAACCTGCTCCTTCACCGATACGGCGCGCGCTTCTGGATCGCCCGCATCATGGTGACATGGGGCATCGTTTCTTCGTCGCTCGCGTTCATCTCGCCGCTGGCGAGTTTTTTCCACGTCGAAACGTCGACGATGTTCTACATCCTCCGGTTTCTGCTGGGCGTTTGTGAAGCCGGCTTCTTCCCGGGCATCATCCTCTATCTGAACTACTGGTTTCCGGCACGGCGCCAAAGCATTGCGATGTCCGGATTCCTGATCGCCATTCCGGTGAGCCTCACGCTCGGCGGCGTCATCTCCGGGTGGCTGATGGAGAACACCCACGGCCTGCTCGGTTTGGGAGGCTGGCAGTGGATGCTGTTGCTCGAAGGCGTTCCCTCGATACTCGTCGCATTCGTCGTGTTCTTCCGCATGGGTGACGGCATTCAGTCCGCGCAATGGCTCACGGCATCCGAAAAGGCCGTGCTGCAAAGGAATCTGGAGCAGGAAAGCGCGAAAAAGACGCACAGCGTCGCAGCGGCGCTCAAGAGCCCGCGCGTCTGGCTGCTGACCTTCATCCTCCTCACCTTCAACACCGGGTTCTATGGGCTGGCGTTCTGGCTGCCTTCCATCATCAAGGCATCCGGCGTGAAGAGCACGTTCAATATCGGCTTGCTGACCGCCATTCCCTATCTCAGCGCGGTCGCCGCAATGATCTGGAACGCGTCCCACTCGCGCAAAACCGGCGAGCGCCGGCTGCACGCGGCAATTCCCGCCTGTATTGGCGGAGTCGGCTTGATTCTTAGCGCGCTCTTCGCGAACAATGTGCCGGTTTCGATCGTATTCCTGACCATTTCGACGTGCGCGATTCTCGGCCTGATGCCAATCTACTGGACGTTTCCGGGGCAGATCCTCTCGGGTACGGCGGCGGCGGCGGGTATTGCGCTCATCAATTCGGTCGGCAACCTGTCGGGCTTTACCGGCTCGATGATCACAAGCGTTGCGAAAGACCTGACCGGCGACATCAACAACGGGACTTATGCGCTGGGCGCCTGCCTCCTCGTCAGCTGCGTCCTCATTCTGGCGATTCCCAAGAGCATGCTGAACAAGGATACGGCCGAACATAGCTGAGCGGTTCCCGAATACGCCGTTTGACGCTCTAGCTCCGCTATCCGGCGAAGCCCACGCCGGCCGCCCCCCGCGCCGTCGCCACCGTAACACCTGGCGCCGTCGCGTGCGGCTTCGCGAAACAAGCCCCACGGCGCAAGCCCTCGCGCCGCGCGGCTACATGCCATTGCCGGCTGCCGGCACCTGCCCGGCAGCCCCTGCCCTCTCCGTCTCTGCGTACGCGAAACGGCCATCCCCCTGACTGACGAACACAGCGCTCGCATGCAAATGCGCTGGCTGTTGTTCAAGCTTCCCGGTTTATTTGACAGTTAGTTGCAACTCAACCATCGCTGCCCCGAAAGCTTTCAAAAAAATAACTCCGGCCGACCTCAAGATTGGCGATGCGCTGCCGATAAGGCGTACAGAGTGTTTTTCGCCCGGCACTGCCACGCCAAGAGGAAAGGCATGTGCCTGGCGGCCAGCGAAAGGGAACAGCCAGGGCCACAGCAAACCCTTTCGCCGACGCTGCTACGAGCGCGCTTTTCAAACAGATTGAACGTGCTTTTCAGGTCACTCTCATACAACGGAGAAACTGTGATTCGAAATTGCCTTGGGGGGCTGCTGCTGGCGCTAGGCTGCCTTGGCACCGCAGTTGCCGCGGGCCCCGATTGTTCGCGTTCGTATACGTTGGCCTTGCACGACCACGGCCTGCTCTACTCCGTCGACACGGACACCGGAATCGACAAGGACTTCGCCGACGAACTGGCGCGCCGCAGCGGCTGCCAGATCCGGGTGAGCCTGATGTCGAGAGCCCGCATCTGGAAGCTGATCGAATCCGGCGCGCTGGACTTCAGCCTTTCGGGCATCGCCAATGACGAGCGCAATCAGTACGCGGACTTCGCCTGGTATTTCAGCAACAAGTACTACCTGCTGGTGCGCAAGGATTCCGGCATCCATCAGTTGGCCGATTTCGAGCACAACGATAATTTTCAGCTGGGTGTGATTCGCAGCTTCCGGTACAGCGAGTCTGCCAACCGGCTAGTCGATTCACTGTCGGCCGAAAACCGCGTGAGCCAGGCGGGCGGCCTCGAGCCGCTGTACCAGGCGCTCACGCTCGGGCGCATTCAGGGGATGATCATCGAGCCTTTCGACTACCCCGCAATCGATGAAAAGAAGATTCGGGACGTGACAACGATCGTGGAGTTCGACGACCCACCCATTCCGCATGGCCTCATCATGTCTAAGAAAGCGCTTTCGCCCGAGGAGCGCGAAAAGTGGCGCGCACTCGTCAATGAAATGATCGCGGACGGCACCGTCCGGCGTATCTTTCTGAAATACTTCAAACCCGACCTCGTCGATTCCATGGTCCCCTTCTAAACGCCGCCATGAACCGGACGCGCCTCGTTCTGCTCCCGCTACTGATTCTCGCCACGGCGCTCGGCGTGACGTGGGCGCTATGGAATCACGAGCGCGAGGCCGCCCGGCATGAACTGCTGCAGCAGTTCGACTTTTCGCTCGGCGATGTGGTGAGCCGTATCGAGCAACGCATGGGCACCTACGAGCTCTTGCTGCGCGGCGTGCAGGGCCTGTTCGCCGCCAGCGCAGAGGTCGAGCGCGACCAGTTCCGCGCCTACGTCGAAGCTCTCAATGTCGACGCGAACTTTTCCGGCATACAGGCCATCGGCATCATCGCGTGGGTGCCGGGGGCACAAAAGGCCGAACATGTCGCGACCATGCGTCGGCAGGGGCTGCCGGGCTACACGATCGAGCCCGAAGGCCAGCGCGAAAACTATGCGCCCATCGTTCAGCGCGAGCCGTACACCGGTGCCAATCGCGCGTCGCCCGGCTTCGATGCCTGGGTCGACCCCGTCAGGCGGCGCGCCATGGAACAGGCGCGCGATTCGGGCATGGCAACCCTTTCCGGAAAGGTTCGCCTCGCCGTGGACACTGGGCCCGACGCCAGCCCCGGTTTCATCATGTACATGCCCGTCTATACACGCGGCCAGGCGCCGGAAAACGCAGCCGAACGCCGTAAGCGCCTGCTTGGCTGGGTTTATGCCTCCTTCCGCATGCGCGACGTCATCGCCAGTCTGTACGGCGAGGAACCGCCCGGCCTCTCCATCGCCATCTACGACGGCGTGGAGAGGTCGCCTCAGGCGCTGCTCTACAGAACGTCCGGCGCACCCGGCCATCATGTCCCCACGGACCTCGCCGCCAGCGAATATCTCGTCGTCTGCGGGCACGACTGGACGCTGAACATGGCCGCCCGCGAAGGATTCAAGGCCCGTTTCGGCCGGGACGCGGCGTCGCTGATCGCGATCACCGGCACGGGCCTGAGCCTGCTGCTCGCGCTGCTCGCGAGGCTGCTCATGACTCATCGCAGCCGCGCAATACGGCTTGCCTCGTCCATGACGAAGGAGTTGCGCGAGAGCGAGGAAAAATTCCGGGCGATTGCCGACTGCACGGTCAACTGGGAGATATGGTGGTCGCCCGAGGGCAAGCCGCGCTGGATCAACTCGGCGGTGGAGCAGTATATCGGCTACACCGTCGAAGAGTGCATGGCCATGGACAACTTCGCATGCACCGTGATCTATCCAGGCGACATCTCCCGTGTCGCGCCCGCGTTCCGCATGGCACAGCACGGTTCTCGCGGCGACAACCTCGAGTTTCGCTGCGTGCGCAAGGATCGATCGTTGATGTGGCTTTCCGCGTCCTGGGTTCCGATCACCGATTCGAAAGGAGAATTCATCGGTTTTCGCACGAGCGGGCGCGACATCACCGAGCGCAAGATCGCCGATGAGCGAATCAAGGAGCTGGCCTTCTTCGACGCGCTGACCGGTTTGCCCAATCGCACGCTGCTGCTGGATAACCTGAAACAGGCCATCGCGACCAGCGCGAGGCACAACACCAGCGGCGCCCTGCTGTTCATCGATCTGGATCACTTCAAGACGCTGAACGATACATTGGGACACGACAAGGGTGACCTGCTGCTGCAGGAGGTGGCCAGGCGCCTGGCGGCGAGCCTGCCCGCGGGCGACACCGTAGCGCGAGTGGGCGGCGACGAATTCGTTGTCGTGGTGGGAAACCTGAGCGCCGAGCGCAACGAAGCGGCAAGGCAAACCGAAGCCCTTGGAGAGACGATTCTCTCGGTCCTCGGGAGTCCGTATCGTCTTGGCGAAATCGACTACCGCAGCACGGCAAGCCTTGGCGCCACCGTGTTCAAGGGGTATCAGGCATCGACCGACGACCTCATGAAGCAGGCCGACCTGGCCATGTACAAGTCCAAGGAAAGAGGACGCAACGCCGTGCGCCTCTTCGACCCCGACATGCAGACCGTCGTGATGGAACGCGCGACGCTCGAAGCGGCGCTGCGCGAGGCCATCGAAAGCGAACAGTTCCGGCTTCACTACCAGATGCAGATCGACGGCGACCGCGTAACCGGCGTCGAGGCACTGGTGCGCTGGCAGCACCCCGAACGCGGGCTCGTGTTCCCGGCCGATTTCATCCCCGTGGCGGAAGATACTGGGCTGATCGTCGAGCTGGGCAGTTGGGTGCTGTACGCGGCCTGCACGCAACTGGCTCGATGGGCAGCGCGGCCCGACACGGCGCATCTGACGATTGCCGTCAATGTCAGTGTCCAGCAGATCCACCAACCCGACTTCGTGGACAACGTGCTGGCCACGATCCATCGAACCGGCGCGAGACCGGACAGGCTGAAACTCGAGTTGACGGAAAGCGTGCTGGTGAACAACGTGCAGGACATCATCGAGAAGATGGAGGCGCTGAAGGCCAAAGGCATCGTCTTCGCGCTCGACGATTTCGGCATCGGCTATTCTTCGCTTTCCTACCTGAAGCGCCTGCCGCTGGACCAGCTGAAAATCGACCGCTCATTCGTGCGCGATGTTCTCGTCGACCCCAACGACGCAGTGATCGCCAGAACCATCGTGGCGCTCGCGCACAGCCTTGGCCTTGGCGTGATTGCCGAAGGCGTCGAAACCGAGGCGCAACGCGCCTTCCTCGCCTCGGCGGGATGCTACGCCTACCAGGGCTACCTTTTCTGCCGCCCGGTTCCCGTCGAAGACTTCGAGGCCATGCTGGTGGCACTCGAGGCACGCCAGTGCTTCGCCGGGTAGCCGCGCCACGCGCCGAACGTCATCTAGAACGTCGTGCAGGCGCGAGGCGTGGCGGCCGCTGTGCCTCCCGCCCTGCTTGAAGTCGCAGGAGGCGGCCGGTCACATCGACGCTTCGAGCATGGCGCGGTAATCGTCTTCGGAAGCGTCGCGAGGATTGGTCTTGTGGCTGTGGTCCTTGAGTGCGCCCTTGATGATGTCCGCAAACATGGCGGACGTGACACCCAGTTGCCCAAGCCCCGCCGGCAAGCCAAGCCGCTCTGTCATTGCCCGCACCGCCGGCGCCACCTCGGCGCCGCTGCCAAGCCCCATCGCCGTTGCCATGCGGTTGAGCTTGTCCTCGTCGCGAACCGTTGAGGCATCCTTATTGAACCCGAGCACGGCAGGCAGAAAAATCGCATTCAGCGTGCCGTGATGCAAACGTGGATTGATGCCGCCAAGCGAATGGCTCAGGCTGTGCACGCAACCCAGCCCCTTCTGGAACGCGAGCGCGCCCTGCATCGACGCGCTCATCATGTTCAGCCGCGCCACGCGGTCGCGCGGCTCACGCGTCGCGCGCTCGATATGGCGCCATGCTCGCCAAAGCCCATCGAGCGCGATGCCGTCCGCGGGCGGATTGAACAAGGGCGAAAGGAAAGTCTCCATGCAATGCGCGATGGCGTCCATGCCCGTCGCCGCCGTCAACGCGGGCGGCAGGCCCAGCGTCAGTTCAGGATCGCAGATCGCCGCGCGGGGCACGACGAAGGGAGAAATCACGCCGACCTTGCGGCCGTCGTCGAGTATGAGAATCGCGCCACGGCCCACTTCGCTGCCCGTGCCCGCTGTCGTGGGCACCGCGATGACCGGAGCCGTCTTCGCCGTGATGTTCGTCGCCCCGCCCTCGATCACGGCGAATCGTTGCAGCGGACCTTCGTGCGTCGCGCAAACGGCAACGCCCTTGGCCAGATCGATCGACGAGCCGCCGCCCACCGCGACGATGCCGTCGCAATCGCCCGCACGGTATGCGGCCACGGCCTCGCGCACCGCAGCCTCGTTCGGATTCGGCGGCGTGCCGTCATAGATCGGCACCGGTGCGATGCCCGCCAGCGCACCGAGGACAACGTCGATGATGCCCGCCGCGTGCACGCCCTTGTCCGTGACGATCAGCGGTCTGCGCATGCCCACGCGCTCGCATTCGTCCTTGAGCAGACGGATGGCGCCGAAATCGAACTGAATCTGTGTGATGTAGTTGATGAGGGACATAGGAATGAGCGTCAGTTATAGCGAAGTCAATCGTTGCGACTGCAAGCACTGTCGACCAGTACGTGAACGTCGTGATGCCGTTGCACAGCGTGCCGTTTTGGGCCAGTATAGGGAGGCGCCCACCAGGCGGTAATTGAGAAGAATTAATACAGGTATAACTTTCCCTCAACCCAATGACCCCGTCGCTCAATTCGATCATCTCTCGCCTCCACCTGAAACAACTGCGGCTTTTGATTGCCCTTGGCGATCACGGCTCGCTGCTGAAGGCCGCACAGCAGGTCGCGCTCACGCAGCCGGGCGCGAGCAAGGCGCTGCAGGAGATCGAAACGACGTTCGGAACGCCCCTCTTCAATCGCACCAACCGCGGGCTCGAGCCCACCGAAGCCGGGCACTGCGCCATCCGCTATGCACGCCTGATCCATACCGATCTCTCGCACCTGCGCGAGGAGCTCGTGGGACTCTCGCGTGGCCACGGAGGGCGTGTAGCGGTGGGGGTCATCATGGGCGCCGTGCCGCTGCTCACCGATGCGATTTCCACGCTGATCGTCGAGCATCCGGAAATGTCGGTCGAAATCGTCGAGGATACGAGCGCCACGCTCCTTAGCCTGATCGATGCCGGAAGGCTGGACCTCGCGATCTGCCGCACGACGGTCAGTCAAACGCCGCAGCACTACGACACCACGAAGCTTCAGGATGAGACGCTTGCCGTCATTGCCAACGTGCGCCATCCGCTGCGGCGCGCGAAGAAGCTCACGCTACACGACATGGCGAAGTATCGATGGGTGGTCTACCGGGCGAACATGCCCATGCGGCTTTTGCTCGAGCGCGAGTTCCGCGACGCCGGAATCCGCTTTCCCACGCATCTGCTCGAAACGACCTCCGCTTTCGCCACGCTCGCCCTGCTGCAGGGCAATCCTTCGTTCGTCGCGCTGGTTTCCATCGACGTCGCGCAGTTCTTCGCACGCCAGGAGATGGCCTGCATCCTTGCGCTGAACCTCGCCTCGCGCAGCGAACCTTATGAGCTGGTCACGCGCAAGGGAGCGCCGCTCTCGCCCGCGGCACGACTGCTGATGCAAGCGTTGGGCGGCGAACCCGGAACCGAAGGCTAACGTGCCGCCGGCCTGGCTCGGGGCAAACCCTGGCATTGACCTTAATCAAAATTCTCCCGCACAATCAACCATATCGTGGACTTCATGTCCATATTGTGGACAAAAGAGAGCAACCGATGTCGGACAAAACCTACTCCCCCATGACGCCGTACCAGCTACCGTTCCCCAAGGAAGCGCAGCAGGAAATCGTCGTCCCCATGGCCATTCCCACCGACGAACGCGTCTGGGTGCCGCAGGCGGAAAACGTCTGGTTCCGCCCGCTCTGCCTGAACACGGCGCAGGGCTACTGGATGAACCTGTTGCGCGTACGCAAGTCAGGTGTCCTTAGCAGGCATCGTCACCCTCAAGCCGTTCACGGCATGGTGCTCAAGGGCCGCTGGCGCTATCTGGAGCACGACTGGGAAGCCACCGAGGGCAGCTACGTGTTCGAGCCGCCGGGCGAAACGCATACGCTCTACGTCCCGGAAGACGTCGAGGAAATGATCACGTATTTTCAGGTGAACGGCGTGATGTTCTACTGCGATCCGTGGGGCAACTACACGGGCTACGAAGACGTGTTCACGAAGATCGACATGTGCCGCAAGCACTACGCGGCAGTTGGACTCGGCGAGGACTACGTGGATCAGTTCATTCGATGAGCCGCGCCCAATACGACTTTGAGGGGCGCGTAGCCGTCGTGACGGGCGCCGCGGGCGGCATTGGCCGCGCGATCTGCAGCGCGTTCGCGCGCGGCGGCGCACGCACGGTCAACTGGGACCGCATTCCCGGCACGCTCGACGCTCACACGGCGCCCCGTCATGTCGAAGTGGACGTCACACGCCCCGAGACGATCGAAGCCGCGCTGGCCGCCACGCTGTCCGAGTTCGGGCGTATTGATTACCTCGTGAACAACGCGGGCTTCGCCGGTTCGACGGTTGCGCTCGACGCCTACGATCCCGCCGAATGGCAGCGCATCGTCGAGGTCAACCTGCTCGGCACCTATCACGTGTGCCGCTTCGTGGTGCCAGTCATGCGCCGCGCAGGAACGGGGCGCATCGTCAACGTGGCGTCGCTCGCAGGCAAGGAGGGCACGCCGAACGCGTCCGCTTACAGCGCGGCCAAGGCCGGCGTGATCGCGCTGACCAAGTCGCTGGGCAAGGAGCTTGCGCAAACGGGCATTCTCGTCAACGCAATTGCGCCCGCCGCCGTGGAAACGCCGTTGCTCGCCCAGATGTCGCCCGCGCACGTGCAGACGATGATCGACAAAAGCCCGCTCAAACGCCTCGGCACAGTCGATGAAGTCGCCGACCTTGCGCTCTGGCTTTGTTCGGATTCCTGCACGTTCAGCACGGGCGCAGTTTTCGATCTTTCGGGAGGCCGCGCCACGTATTGATTGACGAATAACCGCCCCCCGACCACACACTAGAACAGCCATCAGGAGACGAGCCATGCCCCAAAAACCGAAGCGGCTCAAACGCACCCAGACGATCGCCATCGCCTTTCTGACGATAGCCGGCATCGTCAATTATCTCGACCGCAGCACCCTGTCCATCGCCAATCATTCGGTGGCGCAAGAATTGCACCTGAGCAGCTCGGAAATGGGCCTGCTGCTTTCGGCCTTCTCGCTCGCCTACGCGTTCGCGCAGTTGCCGGTCGGCGCGCTGCTCGACCGCTTCGGCTCACGCGTGATGCTCGGGCTCGGCATGCTCGTCTGGTCGCTCGCGCAGGTGACCGGCGGCTTCATCCAGACGCTCAATCACTTCCTCGCCGCGCGCGTCGTGCTGGGTATCGCCGAGGCGCCCCTCTTTCCTGCGGGAGCCAAGGTCATCCACGAATGGTTCGCCGTGCGCGAGCGCGGCGCGCCAACCGGTACGTTCGTGTCGTCCTCGACCATCGCGCCCATGATCGCGCCGCCGCTCCTCACCGTGCTGATGCTCTCGTTCGGCTGGCGCCCCATGTTCATCATCATGGGCGTGCTCGGCGTGCTCGTCGCGATTGGCTGGTATGTGGTCTATCGCAACCGCGATCAGGTTGCGCTCACCGCCGAAGAAACCGCCTGGCTCGAAGACGGCGCCACCGAAGCACCGCAGAAGAAGGCCCTGAGCTTCGCCGAATGGGGCACGCTGCTCAAGATGCGCAATACGTGGGGCATGATTTTCGGCTTCATGGGCGTGATCTACATGGTGTGGCTCTATCTCACCTGGCTGCCGGGCTACCTCGAGAAGGAACGTCACATCAGCATTGCGCATACGGGCTGGCTCGTCGCGATTCCCTATGTGTTCGGCACGATCGGCATGGCAAGCAGCGGCTTCATTTCCGACTACCTGCTCAAGCGCGGCCTGCCGGCCATTCGCAGCCGCAAGTGGCCGCTGTGCGTCGGCCTGATCGGCGCGGCCGCGTTCACCGTGCCCGCCGCGTACACACCGAGCACCGCACTCGCCATCGCCTACGTTTCGGCCGCGATGTTCTTCGTGAACATGTCGAGCGGCGCCGCCTGGGCGCTCGTGAGCGTGGCCGCGCCGCGCCACCTCGTGGCCTCGCTCGGCAGCATGCAGAACTTCGGCGGCTATTTTGGCGGCTCGTTTGCGCCGCTCATCACGGGTATCGTCGTCGACCAGACGCACTCGTTCGTGAATGCCCTGCTCATCAGCGCAGCCGTCGCGTTTGCCGCCGCGTTCGTGTATCTCTTCGTCGTCAGGGAAGTCGCGCCCGAGGGCGCGAGCCACGCGGCCGCCACCCAACCCACCTGATTTCGACTTCATTCGCACTACGCATCATGACATTCAAGGACAATCTTCTGCAGGGCAAGGTCGCGCTCGTGACGGGCGGCCTCTCCGGCATCGGCGCGGCTATCGCCAACCGGCTCGCGCAGCTCGGCGCACGCACCGTGGCTGCTGGCCTGCCGCCGCCCGCCGGAACGCCCGAAGCGCTCGGCCCTGGCGTGCAACGCGCAACGCTCGACGTGCGCTCCTCCGATGACGTCGCGCGCGTGATTGGCGGCTTCGAACGGCTCGATATCGTCGTGAACTGCGCGGGCGTGATCAGCCGCGGCGAGGAGCATCAGATCGAAGTGTTCGAGCGCGTGCTCGACATCAATCTCAACGGCACGATGCGTGTGTGCGCAAGCGCGCGCGAGTTGCTGAAGGCGTCGCAGGGCTGCATCGTCAACACGGCCTCGATGCTGAGCTTTTTCGGCGGCGGCCTCGTACCGGCGTACAGCGCGAGCAAGGGCGGCGTGGCGCAACTCACACGCTCGCTCGCCATTGCCTATGCGAGCGATAACATCCGCGTGAACGCGCTCGCGCCAGGCTGGATCGCGACGCCGCTCACCCAGGCGCTGCAGGACGACGACGGGCGCTCGCAAGGCATTCTCGAACGCACGCCGATGAAACGCTGGGGGCAGCCCGAGGAGGTGGCGAATGTCGCCGCGTTCCTCTGCACGCCTGCGGCTTCGTTCATGACGGGCGCGATCGTGCCCGTCGACGGCGGCTATTTGTGCGCATGATGCAGCCGTGAACGCGGCGCCCCCGGACGCCACGAGGCCCGCGCGTGCGCGCGACGCCGTAGTCCGGGGCCCGCGATTGCGGGCATAATGGCGCCACATGTGCCCGTAAGCTTTCCGATGCCCACCACCGAATCCCCCGCTGTTTCTCAACCCGACGACACCAAGGCTGTCGCGGGCGCGGCCGCCTTCTCCAAGTTCATGGCCGTGCTCCAGCTCATTGCCGACGCCGGCACGCCGCCGAACATCGCGAAGCTCGTGGCGGCGAGCGGCTATCCGCGCCCAACCGTGCACCGCATCGTGGCCGCGCTGCAAGCCGAAGGGCTCGTAATGACAGTGGGCAGCGGCAATACATTCGCACTCGGCCCCCGGCTCGTGAGTCTCGCGAGCCGCAGCTGGGAGCGCTCCGACCTGCGCATCGCCGCCGTCGATGCGCTCATGGAACTGCGCAACACCACCTCCGAAACGGTGCACCTCGCCGTGCCGAGCGACGGCGCGATGGTCTACATCGAGAAGCTCGAAAGTCCGCACGCCGTGCGCATGGCGTCGCGTATCGGCACGCGCGTGGCGCTCACGTCGAGCTCGGTCGGCAAGGCGTGGCTCGCCACCCTCACGCCGGCCGAACGCGAGCCTTGGCTCTTGCAGGCGCCGCGCGTGCGCTTCACCGAGCACACGATGACCGACCTCGACGCGATCCGCCGCGAGATCGAGCTCACGGCGCAACGTGGCTATGCGGAAGACCGTGAGGAGAACGAGCAATCGATCTGGTGTTACGGCGCGGCGATCCTCGGCGCCGATGGCAGTGCGGTGGGCTGCGTGAGTATCAGCATGCCGATGTTTCGCCGCGAAGCCGACGCGCAGCGCTGCTACATCGAGCCGCTGCTCGCGGCATGCCGCACGATTGGCGCACGGCTCGGCCCGGTCTGCCCGCGCTGATGTGGCCGTGAAGGCCCGATGAAGCGCCAGCGCCGGCTGCTCCTTCGCTGCCGCAGGACAACCACCTTCGAGGCCGCTTAGGCCCAGAATGCTGCCGGACAGCCGATGCGTTCGACTCGGCCTTTGCTGTCGTTGGGCCGATCGCCGGCGAAGGGGGCGCTATCGGTGGCCCTGCGGTCGTTGGACCGCCGTGCGGCGCTATGTGAGCGCACTAGAGGACTACACACGGCGCGAACCGTTCGCCTGGGCCGACCTGTTCGCGGCGTGCGAACCGTGCTTTTGCTGGCTTACTGCAACCCCTCGCTACGGTCGACGTGACGCTTGCCGTTTGAGTCAAACCACGCGAGCCGCGGCAGGCGCAACGTCCAGGCCGGCAACGTCGCATTTTCTAGTATTCCTTAATTAATCGGGCCAACGACTCTGCCTCCCGTGCGACGGCTTCGTCTGCCGATACACCGTCACTTATCCATAGCTGGACGGTATCCACGAACGCCTCTCGTGCCGCGCCGCACAACTGGGTTATGCGAATTCTATAAACACCATCGAAGCTGAACACCTCCAGACGCCCCTCGTACTCACGCGCATAGAATTTCATCGTTCGCTCCTTGAGTCGCCGCCGTGCGTACCTTCGATGCTCCGCGTATCGCAACCGCGCCTCGGCGTGGGAGTTTTACCGGTACGTCGACATTTGATGCGCTGCGGCCTCCTCCGCTCACTCACCCGCGCCCAAGCGCTCCTCCAGGGTGGTCGACATCGACATGGCACACCTCCTGTCGAATGCGTAGAAGAAAGCCAGCCGCCAGTAATCCCTTCAGAATAGTTCACGCGCGAGCGAATATCCCGCCGGCATCGCCGCCGTAAATGCGCAGTACGAAGACCTGGCGGCAGGGTTCTATGGTGACGGGTCATAGCGCACTTTCCTCAGCGCCGAAAGCTCGCTTTGTCGTAGCGCCTTCGTCGGGTGTGCGTTGATTCTAAGCGCAGCCGGTCACGACACTGCGTTGGGCATGTCGCACCATCCGGATTCACGGCACCCGCCCGGATGCGGCCCGCGCGATACTAGGCAACCGGCAACGTGAGATATGGGATGACAACTACATTCGACGAGGCAACAACGGCGGCGATCGCCGCGTTTGCCCAACTGGACTTCTACACGGCTGTGCAGGCGATGCGCGCCGAGGCCGATTACGACCGCGAACGGGACCTGTGGATCTCGCGCTACATCGACGAGCACGGCGGCGGAGCGGACGATGCGGCATACGACGCCTTGCACGCGCAGGCCCAGGCAGCCCCGGAATACGCGCAGTTCGGCGATGCCGTTCGCAGGGAAATCCAGGAATACTTCGGCGTGGCCGACGATCAACTGGACTGGGTCGTCCTGCTGCGCAATGACGACAGCGATGAGCTTTGGGCGGAGGTCAACCGGCAGCGGAACGTGCTGGGAACGGGTGAGGTGCGCGGAGATCTCTGATCATCGCTTGTCGGTGTGTCGCGAAGTTCGCCGGATCGTTCCGGAGCCTGCCAGGCAACATGTCGATAAGCCAACATGGCGGTTGATTTTCAAAGGAATCTGAGCCGCTCCTCAGTGCGACGCGCGCAGACCACCCACTGTACGAAGGCGCGAACTGCGCTGGACCTCGCATGCTCCGCAAGATGGGCGACGTAGAAACCGTAACCAGGCAACGCAAACGGATGCACTGTCACGAGCGCGCCGCTCAGCAGTGCCCGCTCCAGTACGATGGCGCTGCACAGCGCGATTCCCTGGCCGGCGAGTACAGCGTCGATCGCATGGAGTTCTTCCCGAAAGCTCAAATCACGCCTGTTCCGAAGAGACGTGAATGCCGCTACCGGAACACCCGAAGCAGAAAACCAGCGCGACCAGGAAGGCGCATCGGGATCTCCGTTCGTCCACTCGTAATGGATCAGAGGAAATCGAAGCAGGTCTATCGCCTCAATCGGGCATGGCTTTTCTGTTCCGAGGAGGCCGGGGCTAGCCACAGGGAAGAACGCATCTCGCGCGATCTCCTTACATACCAGACCTTTTGGCGGCGAACGTGCGTAGCGTATCGCCACGTCCGCTTCGCCGGCCTCCAGGTCGAGGACTGCGTCGGTACCGATGATCTGCAGGGGAATGTCGCGGTGAGACTCGTGCCATAGCGACAGCCGCGGAACCAGCCAGCGACTCGTGAAAGCGTTCGGGCTGGTGATCCGCAGCGCGCGCGTGCTGCCCATTTCGGCAACCGTGAAGAGGGCATCGGCGAATGAATCGAATCCCCTGCGCAGTGCTGGATACAGAAGTTGTCCGGCATCGGTGAGTCGAATGGGTCTTGGCCGCCGCGCAAAGAGTTGCCTGCCACACGCTTCTTCCAGCGTGCGGATCTGGTGACTCAGGGCCGTCGGCGTCACGTTGAGTTCATCCGCGGCGTCCTTGAAACTGCGATGCCGCGCAACCGCCTCGAACGCCTGCAGCGAACGCAGAGGGGGCAACTTTCGCATCTATTCAGTCTAGATGAAGTTTTCTCATCTGAAAGGTGAATTCTTTCATTTTGCTTTGACGACTGGGAAATGAAACCATCAGGCGATCAACCCTTGAATTTCGGCTTGAGCGCCAGCGGATGCGAAGGAGGCAAGATGAGCACGCAAACAGAGGCGTCGCACGTCCAGAAGGACGAAAGAGACGCTGCCTCGCGGCAGTTCCAGCAACTCCATGACACGCTTCACGGCACGCTGATCCTGCCCCGGGATCCGGCTTACGACGAGGCGCGCCGGGTGTGGAACGGGACAGTCGACAAGCGGCCAACAATGATCGTCTATTGTGCCGACGCTGACGACGTGGTTGCAGCCGTGCGCTTTGCCGGGTCGATTGATTCGCGGGTTGCGGTGCGCAGCGGCGGTCACAACGTGGCGGGCCTTTCAGTCTGCGACGCCGGTATCGTCATCGACCTTTCCCGGATGAAACAGATCGAAGTCGACGCTGACCGGCGCGTTGTGCGTGCGGAGGCTGGCCTCAACCTCGGCGAGTTCGATCGAGCCACCATGGCCTACGGCCTCGCGACGACAACGGGTGTGATCAGCGACACGGGCATTGCCGGCCTGACGTTGGGCGGCGGCTTCGGCAAACTCGGCCGCAAATACGGGCTGACTTGCGACAACCTCGTCGCCGTCGAAATGGTCACTGCCGACGGGCAAAAGCTGTTGGCGAGCGACAGCAAACATTCCGACCTGTTCTGGGCCGTCCGGGGCGGTGGAGGCAACTTCGGCATCGCGACAGCTTTTCACTTTCGGCTTCACCCGCTTGATCCCGAGTTGCTTGTCTGCTCTCTGCTTTACCCGTTCGAGCAAGCGCGCGCGGCACTGCGCTTTTATGATCAGTTTGCGCGCAACGCGCCGGACGAGCTGAGCGCAGACGCTGCATTCGTCGCCAATCCTTCCGGCGAGCGATTCTTCAGCATATCGGCTTGCTATGTCGGCGCCCCGGAGTCCGGTCTACAGGTTCTCGAGACACTGATGAAGTCAGGCCCTCCCGCCGACTGCCGTCTCGAGCGCATGCCCTACCTCCAGATTCAATCGAACGGCGACAGCGTGTTTCCGCGAGGCCGGAGGTACTACTGGAAAGCACAGTTCCTGAAAGCGATCGACGATGGCGCGATCGACGCCGTAGTGAGCGCCTATGAACGCTCGCCTTCGCCGTCATCGCTGCTGGTCTTTCAGCATGTAGGGGGAGCCATTGCCCGCGTCGCAGGGTCCGCGACCGCGTACCCGCATCGCGACGCCAACTTTGACTGCTTTCCCGTCGCCACCTGGGACGAGGAAGCGGAAGATGCCGTGAACGTCCAATGGGCGCGCAGCATATGGGAAGCGTTGAGGCCGTATTCATCAGGAGGCGTCTATGCAAACAACCTCGGTGATGAAGGTGACGAACGCGTGAAGGAAGCCTATGGCGACAATTATTCGCGGCTGGCTTCCATCAAACGCCAGTACGATCCGGATAACTTCTTCCGCATGAATCAGAACATTGCTCCCGCGTGAGCAGATTCACCTCGCGCGCAATATCCGGCATACAGCGCTTTCGTGCTGTCCCTCGCTCGAAGAGGGGCTCAATAGGACTCGTTGGTCGCACGCTGGATGCGATGTCCGCGATACGAATCAGGACAGTGCAAATATGAAGTTGCAGATCGATCGGCAAAAGCCTGATGGTGCTGTCCCGATAACGTAAACGAAGCGATAGAGCTCATAAATGAGTAGGAATACTTATATTCGCAAAAAATAGCCTGATAGAACTCCGTCCTTAATTCAAGCCGCTAGCGGCGATGCAGGTGCGCGCGTGGCGGCTTGCCCGGCCACATGTGCGCTTGCTGTTGATGCAATTGAGGCTGGCGCTGGCGGCGGTGCTGCGCCCCGGTGTCTCACAGTACAGCTTGCCGGCGCGGCGCGATCAGGCAGCAACCGGTAAAATTGCGGTTTTAGCCCGGAATACGCCAATGTCTTTTGCCTCGCTTGGCCTGATCGATCCCTTACTGCGCAATGTGCAGCACCTCAATTACCAGACACCTACGCCGGTGCAGGCCAAAGCGATTCCTGCTGTGCTCAGTGGCCGTGACCTCATGGCCGCGGCACAGACCGGCACTGGCAAGACGGCGGGGTTTGCGCTGCCCCTGTTGCAACGGCTGGTGCAACACGGACCGGCGGTGTCGAGCAACCGCGCGCGTGTTCTGGTGCTGGTTCCCACGCGTGAACTGGCTGAACAGGTGCTGCAAAGCTTTATTGCTTACGGCAAAGGCCTCGACTTACGATTTCTGGCCGCCTACGGGGGTGTGAGTATCAACCCGCAGATGATGAAGTTGCGCAAGGGCGTGGATGTGCTCGTTGCCACCCCGGGCCGTTTGCTGGATCTCAATCGCCAGAACGCAGTGCAGTTTGATCAAGTGCAAACGCTGGTGCTGGATGAAGCCGACCGCATGCTGGATCTCGGATTTGCGCGCGAACTCAACGCTGTCTTTGCTGCCTTGCCCGCCCAGCGCCAGACCCTGTTGTTCTCTGCCACGTTTACCGATGAAATCCGCACCATGGCGGCGGGCATTCTGCGCGGCCCGGTCAATATCAGCGTCAGCCCGCCCAACGCCACGGCCAGCAAGATCAAGCAGTGGGTGGTGACGGTGGATAAAAAGAACAAGCCTGACCTCTTCATGCACCTTGTGGCTGAGAACAACTGGGAGCACGCGCTGGTGTTCGTCAAGACCCGTAGTGGCGTGGACTACCTGGCGGCCATGCTGGACGATGCGGGCTATTCGGTCGACACCATCCACGGCGACAAACCGCAACCCGCGCGTCTGCGTGCGCTGGAGCGCTTCAAGACGGGCGAAGTGCAGATGCTGGTAGCCACCGATGTGGCTGCGCGCGGGCTGGACATCGACGACCTGCCACTGGTGATCAACGTGGATCTGCCTATCGTGGCGCAAGACTATGTGCACCGTGTTGGCCGTACCGGCCGCGCGGGCGCCAGCGGCGTGGCGGTGTCCCTTGTGTGTGCCGATGAAGCACCACAACTGGCCGCGATTGAAGCGCTGATCCGGCAAACGCTGCGCCGTGAAGAGGAGCCGGGTTTTGAAGCCGAACACCGCGTGCCGCAAACCAGCGCGACGGGCCAGCTCATCAAGAAACCCAAAAAGCCCAAGAAGTCCAAAGTACCGCAAGCTGCACCGGGCTCCATGCAGGTGCCCAGTAAGAAGCCGCGCCCGCAAAGTGGCGAAAACAAACTCAAGCCTGCGGCGCAGCGCGCTGTGGCCGCGGGTAAAGGCACAAGCTTGTCCAGCGGTAGCCCGTTCAGCGTGCAAACGCCACGCAGCAAACCCGCCAGCAAGGCAGGTGCCGGTTCACGCAAGCCTGCTGGCAAACCCGCAGGTGGCCGCGGCAAACGCCAACCCTGATCCATGGGATGAGTCACGCCAGCCCTGGATCGGGCTGGCGGGTTACGGTCCACTGGCAGACAGCGGCGCGGCTTCGGCATGCATCGGGTCGGCGGGTAACGGCGCGCTGACTCCGGGATGCATCACATCTTCGGGGCCGAACGGATGTTGAAGGCGTGCGTAGCGAGCGTGCAATGGAGGTCGTCTCTGGCTCGGCTCATCGCCAACTAGCGCTTTGAGTCGGTTTCGGGCAGCCGCGTTTGGCAGTAGGCGGCCAACGGGCGTCATTCGATGCCGCCGGAGTTCGGACATTGAGGCGTCCGGTCCCCTCCTCGGAGGGGTCATACCCAGAACGGCACACGTGACCTGGCCGCGCAGAAAAGCTATCGGTTCCCAAACATGCCAACTTCCTCTTACGATACGCACTGTTCGCGATTGCAGACATATCGGGACCGTTGCAGCGGTCGATGGAGGGCGGGGAAGGACGTGGAAAGTTTTCAAATACTCGATCACATCACGGACGGCATCATGGCGCTCGACCGGGAGTGGAAGTTTCGGAACATCAACCGGACCGCTGCCCGGCTCCTGAAGCGTCGGTCCGAGGACCTGCTGAGTCGCGAGATCTGGGCCGAATACCCAGATCTCATTGGGTCGAGCTACGAAGCAGCCTATCGGCAGGCGGCCGAGACCTGCATGCCCAGCACCGCGACCGACTTCTACGCGCCGCTAGGTACCTGGTTTGAGGTGCGTGCGTTCCCATGCGACGACGGCATCGTCGTGCTGGTTCGCGATGTCACCGAAGCGCGCGCGATCTCCGAACGTTTGTTGCGCCAAGCCACGCATGATGAACTGACCGGCCTCCTCAACCGCCGGGAACTGCTGCTGCGCCTTCGCAATCTGGTCGACGAAGGCGCGGCCGCTTCTGTCGATCTGCTCTTCATCGACCTTGACCGCTTCAAGGATATCAACGACTCGTTTGGCCACGCGGCGGGCGATGAAGTGCTGCGTGTCATCGGCGAGCGTCTTTCCGACATGTTTACCGAAGGCGCCCATGTTTCGCGCATCGGCGGTGACGAATTCGTAATTTTCCTCGTCGACGCCCCCGAGGGCGAGGCCGCGCGCGTCGCGCGCGACGTCACAATACGCATGCGCGAGCCAATTCAGACGCTGGACGTGCGGGCCTCGGTGAGCGCGAGCATCGGCGTGGCGCGCTACCCCGTCTCGGCATCGAATGCGGGCGAGCTGCTGCGTAATGCGGACACCGCGATGTATCACGCGAAGCGCGCGGGCGGTTCACATGTGTGGTCGTTTGGCAAGGAGGATGCGCAGCGCCTCTCGTATCGCCGGCGGCTGCGCGCGGATCTGGAGAGCGCGAGCGCCGCGCGCCAGTTCGAACTGCACTACCAGCCACAACTGGACCTGCATACTGGCCGCGTCTACGGAGCCGAGGCGCTTCTGCGATGGAACCATCCGCAACTGGGGCTGCTCACGCCGGCCAACTTCCTCGACGTGCTGCTTGAATCGCCGGCCTACGAGGCGACTGGCGACTGGCTAATTCGCCTTGCGTTCCGGCAGGCGGCGAAATGGCAGGCGGCGAACCGCATGCCGTTCAAGGTCGCCGTCAATCTCTCGGCCACGACGATCCAGAACTGCGATCTCGCCGCACTGGTTTCGGAAGCGGCCGAGGCGGCCGGCGTATGCGCTTCCGCACTCGACATCGAGGTGACGGAGACGGCCGTCATGAGCGACTTCGCCGCCGCGTCGCGCGCGCTTTCAGCTGTACGAAAGCTCGGCGTGACCGTCTCGCTCGACGATTTCGGCACCGGCTACTCCAGCCTCGCATACCTCACACGGCTGCCTGTCGATCGCATCAAGATCGACAAGTCGTTCGTGCAGGAGCTCACTGCTAAGGAGACCTGTCAGCAGGCACGCGCGATGGTCGAAGCGATGGTGGCACTCGCGCGCGCGCTGGGCATGAGAACGGTCGCGGAAGGCATCGAGACCGAAACGCAATTCGTCCTCGTCAAAGGACTCGGTTGCGATGCCGTGCAGGGATATTTCATTGGCAAGCCCGTATCGGCAGCGTGCATCGAACCTTACGCCGAGACACGGTTCGGGCCGGCTGGAGCTTCGTCGTTGCACGACGCAGGAAGCGGATCGCGCTAGCGGTCATCAGTGCGGTCATGAATGACTGTTTGTGCACTTGCAAGCGCCCCTACTGCAACATAGGACGGGGTCTGCTGCACGTCATCGAGGAGTACGTACACGAGCAACTCGACGATGGCCGCATCGGGCGCGCACTCGACGCATGGTGTCCGAGCTTCCCTGGTTTCTGTCTCTACACGGCGAGCCGCGCGCTATTGCCGCTCAACCTGCGCGCGCTGATCAACTTCCTGAAAGACAAACGCGGGGCTCGCTAGCGTACACGCTTCCTTCTTTCATGCTACGAGGTGCTGCCGCAGATACTCGGCGGTGCGGCTTTCCTTCGCGCGCACGACTTGGGCCGGTGTGCCGCTCGCCACGATCTTCCCGCCGGCGTCACCGGCGCCCGGGCCGACGTCGACAACCCAGTCGCTTTGTGCGGCCACCCGCATGTCGTGCTCCACCACGACGACGGTGTTGCCGGCATCCACGAGTCCCTGGAGTTGCACCATCAGCCGGTCGACGTCGGCGGGATGCAGTCCGGTGGTCGGTTCGTCGAGGATATACAGCGTGTCGCCGCGTTGCGCGCGTTGCAGTTCCGTGGCGAGCTTGATGCGCTGAGCTTCGCCACCGGATAATTCGGTGGCGGGCTGACCGAGCCGCAGATAGCCGAGGCCGATGTCACGCAGCACTTTCAATGCGCGCATCACGCTGGCTTCGTCGGCGAAGAAGTCGCAGGCGGCGTCGACGGTCAAGCCGAGCACCTCGGCGATGTTCTTATCGCGCCATGTGACTTCCAGCGTCTGCGTGTTGTAGCGCGTGCCGTCACAGGTCGAGCAGGGCGCATAGACGCTTGGCAGGAACAGTAGTTCGACGCTGACGAAGCCCTCGCCTTCACACGTCGGGCAACGGCCTTGCGCCACATTGAACGAGAAGCGGCCCGCGCCGTAGCGACGCTTGTGAGCCAGTGGCGTGTCGGCGAACAGCTTGCGCACGTGGTCGAAGAGGCCCGTGTAGGTGGCGAGATTGGAGCGCGGCGTGCGGCCGATCGGTTTCTGATCGACGCGCACAAGGCGGCGCAGCGCATCCATGCCTTCGGCAATGCGGCCGCCGGTCGGTACGCTCGCGCCCGCGAGCAACGGGTCCTGCTCGTCGTCGTCCGGGTTTTCAAAGACGCGTCCAAGGTGGCTAGCGACCAGTTCCGGCAACGCCTGGCTCACGAGGCTCGATTTGCCCGAGCCCGACACGCCCGTGACGGCAGTCAGGCAGCCGAGCGGCAACGCGACGTCCAGCCCATGCAGATTGTTGCGCGTGATGCCGGCGAGCCGCAGCCAGCCAGCCGGTTCGCGCGTCGCGCGTGCGACGGGCGCGGGCGGCGCAAACAGATGCCGGCGGGTATGTGACGCTTCGACATTCGCGAGGCCGGCGGGCGGCCCGCTATAGACTACATGGCCGCCGGCTTCGCCGGCCGCAGGACCGACATCGACGAGCCAGTCGGCGCGCCGCATCATCTGCAGATCGTGTTCGACGACAAACAGCGAATTGCCCGCGGCCTTCAGGCTCTGCAGCGCGCTGAAGAGCGCTTCGGCATCCGCGGGGTGCAGGCCGGCCGATGGCTCGTCGAGCACATACACGACGCCGAACAACTGCGACGACAACTGCGTGGCGAGTCGCAAGCGCTGCAGTTCGCCGGATGACAGTGTGGGCGTACTGCGCTCCAGCGCGAGATAGCCCAAACCCAGATCGACGAGGGTCGTCAGGCGTTCGAGCAACTCGGCTGCAATGCGTTGCGCGGCGACGCGTTTTTCCTCGGACAGGTTGGGTGTGCGCCGCACGTCGGGCGAGGCTTTATGCGCGGACCCGCCTGCGGCGATCCGTTTATCGACGGCATCGCGCATGGCGCTCCTGCTGAGCACGCTGCCTTTGCCGGCGTCTTTGCCCGAATGAGCGGCATCGGGCTCGGGCCATTCGCCGCGCGCGATCGGTTCGAGCATCTCGGCAAGTCTGGCTAGTGGCAACTGAGCGAACGCGCCGATATCGAGCCCGGCGAATTTCACCGACAGCGCTTCCTTCTTGAGCCGCTTGCCATGACAGGCCGGACAGACGCTGCCAATCATGAATTGCGACCGCGTTTTTTCATCAGCGCGCTTTGCGTGTTCGCGAACGTGTGCAGCACATAGCGGCGTGCACCGGTGAATGTCCCTTGATAGCTTGGTTCGTCCTTGCGCTTGAGCGCGGCACGCGTTTCTTTCGGCGTGAGTCCGGCGTAGACGGGCGCGGTCGGCTGTTCGTCGGTGAAGAGAATCCAGTCGCGGTCCTTCTTCGGCAAATCGCGCCACGGTTTATCGACGTCGTAGCCAAGGGTCACCAGAATGTCGCGCAGGTTTTGTCCGTGCCAGGCGGGCGGCCATGCAGCGATTGCGCGCTCGCGAATGGTCAGCGAGTCGTCGGGCACCATCGATTGCTCCGTGACCTCGTACACGCGGCCAAGTCCATGGCAAGTCGGACAGGCGCCTTGCACCGTGTTCGGCGAGAAATCCTCGGCGAACAGCATGGGCTGCTTCGGCGGGTAGTCGCCCGTGCGCGAATAGAGCATGCGCACGAGACTCGACAGCGTGGTCACGCTGCCAACCGACGAGCGCGCGCTCGGCGTGCCCCGCTGCTGCTGCAACGCGACCGCGGGCGGCAGGCCTTCAATGGCGTCCACTTCAGGCACGCCGACCTGCTCGATCAGGCGCCGGGCATACGGCGCGACCGACTCGAAATAGCGCCGCTGCGCTTCGGCGTACAACGTGCCGAATGCCAGCGACGATTTGCCCGATCCGGACACGCCAGTGAAGACGACCAGCGCA
>NZ_DATJWR010000103.1:0-8719 GCF_035501035.1 Paraburkholderia sp. | reverse complement strand
ATCGGCTTTGGCTGGACCACGCTCGTGGCCGCCGAGATGGTCGCCGCCACGGCAGGCCTCGGGCAGATGGTGCTCAACGCGTCGAGCTTCCTGCGCACCGACGTCGTCGTGATGGGCATCGTGCTGATCGGGCTCATCGCCTGGGGCTTCGATCTCGGCATGCGCGCACTCGAACGGCGCCTGGTGCCGTGGAAGGGGCGAGGCTAAGGCTGCGCTCGGCCGCACCGCTTGCATTACGGAAACCCGGACGCGCTCCGGGCGAGATTCTGGAAATCCATACGCGGGCCCGTCCGCGACAAACAAAAAACCTTATAAATCAAAGGTAAGCGTGTTCCTGCACGCTGGCATCCTCCTTGCGAATAAGAACGCGCGGCCATCCCCGGCCGCGACAAAAAAAAGCACAAGGAGACAGCCGATGTCCGATTCCCCCGACCGGTTTCGCTGATCCCCCAGTTTCGAACTGTCGCGGCCCGAACCAGCTTCGTTCGGCCATTGGCTCAATTTCATTTGCAGGAACCATCGTGAAGAAACCTCTCCACAAAGTCCTCTATGTCCAGGTGATCGCGGCGATTATCGTCGGCGTCGTGCTTGGCCACTACTGGCCCGCCATCGGCATCGACATGAAGCCGCTCGGCGACGCCTTCATCAAGCTCATCAAGATGGTGATCGGGCCGATCATCTTCTGCACGGTCGTGACCGGTATCGCCGGCATGGAGGACATGAAGAAGGTGGGCCGCGTGGGCGGCAAGGCGCTGCTCTACTTCGAGATCGTCTCGACCTTCGCGCTCGTGCTCGGCCTCATCGCCACGCACGTGCTCAAGCCCGGCGCGGGCTTCAACGTCGACGTCCACACGCTCGACGCCAAGGCCGTGGCGAGCTACGCCGAGAAGGCGCACGGCCAGAGCACCGTCGACTTCCTGATGCACATCATCCCCGACACGATGTTCTCCGCATTTGCGCAGGGCGAGATCCTGCAGATCCTGCTGATCGCACTGCTGTTCGGCGCGGTGCTCGCGCAGATCGGCGAGCGCGGCCGCGTAGTGACGGATTTCATCGACAGCGTTTCGGGCGTGCTGTTCGGCATCGTCAAGATCGTCACGAAGCTGGCTCCCATCGGCGCGTTCGGCGCGATGGCGTTCACCATCGGCAAGTACGGCGTGGGTTCGCTCGTGCCGATGCTGAAGCTCATCGGCACGTTTTATCTCACCTCGATCGTGTTCGTGCTCGTCGTGCTGGGCGCCATTGCGCGCTTCACGGGCTTCTCGATCATCCGCTTCGTCGCCTACATCAAGGAAGAGCTGCTGATCGTGCTCGGCACGAGCTCGTCGGAATCCGCGCTGCCCCAACTGATGCAGAAGCTCGAGCGCCTCGGCTGCTCGCGCTCGGTGGTGGGCCTCGTGGTGCCGACCGGCTATTCGTTCAACCTCGACGGCACCAACATCTACATGACGATGGCGGTGCTGTTCATCGCCCAGGCGACCAACACCGACCTCACGTGGACGCAGCAGCTCACGCTGCTCGCGGTGACGATGCTCACGTCCAAGGGCGCGAGCGGCGTGACCGGCGCGGGCTTCATCACGCTCGCGGCGACGCTCGCCGTGGTGCCGACCATTCCGCTCTCGGGCATGGTGCTGATTCTCGGCATCGACCGCTTCATGAGTGAGTGTCGCGCGCTGACCAACATCGTCGGCAACGGCGTGGCGACCGTCGTGGTCTCGGCGTGGGAGAAGGAGCTCGACCGCAACAAGCTGCGCGCCGCGCTCTCGGGCCAGATCGAGGACGTGAAGGAACGCGCAGGCGCGTAAGCCGCGCGAGGCGCGGGCGGTGTATGCGTTGCCCCCCGCGCTCATCGTGCTCATCGTGGTCATCGCGCTCCTCGTACCCATCCTGCTATCCGGATGTTTCGTTGTCTCGCTGTTTCGCGGCTCGCGCCGCTGGGCGGCGCGCCGTTTCCCCTGCGTCCGCGCCGCCCGTTTTTGCTTTTATCCGCCGCTTCAGCCTGAAGCCGATCTGAGGCCGCGCGTTCGCACCGCACGCCGGGTGGCTCACGGCGCGCGTGTGCCACAATCTCTCCCATCCCCCTCGACCGCCTGGAAGCCGCTCACGTGACGCGCCGCCTCATCGTCCTCTTCGCGCTCGCCGTCGGGCTCGTCGCGGCTTGTGCGCTCACCTGGGTGCTCACGTGGCAGACCGGCATCGACGCGCTGCGCCGCAACGCCGCCGTGCGCGGCGACCGCACGACGGCCTCGCTCAGGAGCACGCTCGAGCGCTACGACTCGCTGCCCTATATCGTCGGCGAACATCCGCTCGTGCAGGACGTGCTCGTCGATCCCAGACCGGAGTGGGTGGCCGCCGCGAACCGCTACCTCGAAGACGTGAACCGTCACGCGCGCGCCACCACGACCTACATCATCCGCGCCGACGGCATGAGCATCGCGGCCAGCAACTGGCGCGACCCGGACAGCTTCGTCGGCGTCGACTACCGCTTCCGGCCGTATTTCATCGATGCGCTGAATGGGGGCGTGGGGCGCTTCTTCGGCATCGGCACGATCTCGCACGATCCCGGCTACTACGTATCGCAGCCCGTGCGGCGCAACGGCAAGATCGTGGGCGTGGCCGTGGTGAAGCTCAATCTCGAATGGTTTCCCGGTGCCGATGCGTCGGAGCCGCTGCTCGTCACCGACGACCACGGCGTGATCTTTCTCTCCTCGGTGCCCGCGTGGAAGTACCGCACGGTGCGCCCGCTGCCGCCGGACGTGATCGCCTCGATCGATGCCACGCGCCAGTACGCGGGCGCGCGCCTCACCCCGCTGCCCACCGCCATCGAACGCGTGCTGCCGGGCGACGCGGACATCGTGCGCATGGGCGCGGGCATCGGCGCGCCGCGCTACCTGGAGACACGCCGCTCGCTCGGCGAACCGGACTGGCATCTCGTTACGATGTCGTCGATCGATCCGGTGCTCGCGGCTTCGCGCAACGCGACCATCATGACGGGCTTCGGCTATGTTTCACTGTGCCTGCTCGGTTTCTACTGGCGCATGCGGCGCGCGCGCGTGCAGGAAGTGATGCGCAGCCGCGCGATGCTGCAAAAGGCCTACGCGATGCTCAACCAGCGCGTGGCCGAGCGCACGGCCGACCTCTCGCAGGCCAACGAGCGGTTGCAGCGCGAGGTGGCGGAGCGCGCGCGCGCCGAGGAGGAACTGCGCGCAACCCAGGACGAACTGATCCAGGCGAGCAAGCTCGCCGCGCTCGGCCAGATGGCTGCGGGCATCACGCACGAGCTGAATCAGCCGCTCGCGGCGCTGCGCAGCTTCTCGGACAACACGCGTGTATTTCTCGAACGCGGTCAGTACGCGGCGGCCACGGAAAACCTCGAGGCCATCGCTTCGCTCACCGAACGCATGGGCAAGATCGTGAACCAGCTCAAGCTGTTCGTCGGGCGCGCGCGGCCGAGAAGCGCGCGCTCGCCTGTGGCGCGCGCGCTGCGCAATGCGCTCGCGCTGCTCGGCAAGCGGCTCGAAGGCGTGCGCGTGGAACTCACGCTTGTCGAGGATGGCGCGCCGCCCGTGCCGCTCGACACGCACGCGGAGTACCCTGATCTCGTCGCGCAGAGCGACGACCTGCGCCTCGAGCAGGTGCTGATCAATCTGCTCGGCAATGCGCTCGACGCGGTGGCGGCCGTGCCCGCGCCGCGCATCGCAATCGAGGTTCAGGCGAGCGCAGCGACGCTTGCAATCGGCGTGCGCGACAATGGACCCGGCATTCCCGCAGATGTGCTGCCGCGACTGTTCGAGCCGTTCTTCACGACGAAGGAGATGGGGCAGGGGCTCGGCCTCGGGCTCGCGATTTCCTCGTCGATCGCGCGCGACTGCGGCGGCTCGCTCACCGCGAACAACGAGCCCGACGGCGGCGCGCGCTTCGTGCTGACGCTGCGCCGTGCCCGCGCGGACGCGGCGAGCGCCGCGCGCGAGGTGGGGTCGTGAAGTGGGGATATGAAGCAGGCGCTGTGAAGCGGGCGCTGTGAAGCAGGTGCTGTGAAGCGGGCGCTGTGAAGCAGGTGCTGTGAAGCAGGTGCTGTGAAGCAGGTGCTGTGAAGCAGGCGCTGTGAAGCGGGCGCTGTGAAGCAGGTGCTATGAAGCAGGCGTTGTGAGGCAGGCGCTATGAGCGGGCGCTACGAAGCAGGTGCTGTGAGCGGGCGCTACGAAGCAGGCGCTGTGAGCGCGCGCTATGAAGCGGGCACTGTGAAGCAGGCACTATAAAGCAGGCGCTTTGCAGCCGGCTCCGCGATGCTGTCTTATGAATCAGGATGACGAACGAACATGGTGAATGCGACGCCCGGCCGGGTGCTCTACATAGAGGATGACGAACTGGTGCGCCGCGCGGGCGTGCAAAGCCTGCAGCTTGCGGGCTTCGACGCCGCCGGCTTCGCGAACGCGGAAAGCGCGCTGTCGCTCATCGAAGCCGACTTCGCGGGTGTCGTGGTGAGCGACATCCGCCTGCCGGGCATGAGCGGGCTCGATCTGCTCGCGCGATGCCACGAGCGCGCGCCCGACGTGCCCATCATCCTCGTGACGGGGCACGGCGATATTTCGATGGCCGTGCAGGCCATGCGCGACGGCGCATACGATTTCATCGAGAAGCCGTTCGCCTCCGAGCGTCTGATCGAAACGGTGCGGCGCGCGCTCGAGCGGCGCGTGCTGATGCTCGAAAACATCGCGCTGCGCCGCGAGCTTGCGGCGCAGAACCCGCTTGCGCCGCGCATCATCGGCAAGAGCCCGGCGATCGAGCAGGTGCGCCGGCTCATTGCGAACGTTGCGCCCACCGACGCATCGGTGCTCATCAACGGCGACACCGGTGCGGGCAAGGAACTGATCGCACGCAGTCTGCACGAGCTTTCGCCACGGCATGACAAGCCGTTCGTCGCTGTGAATTGCGGCGCACTGCCCGAGCCGATGTTCGAATCGGAGATGTTCGGCTACGAGGCGGGCGCGTTCACGGGCGCGGCGAAACGTCGGATCGGCAAGCTCGAGCATGCGAGCGGCGGCACGCTTTTTCTCGACGAGATCGAGAGCATGCCGCTCTCGCTGCAGGTGAAGCTCTTGCGTGTGCTGCAGGACGGCGTACTGGAGCGCCTCGGCTCGAACCAGCCGGTGCGCGCCGATCTGCGCGTTGTCGCGGCAGCTAAGGGCGACATGAGCGAGCACGTCGCGGCGGGCACCTTCCGGCGCGACCTGCTGTACCGGTTGAACGTCGTGACGATTTCACTGCCGCCGCTGTCCGAGCGGCGCGAGGACATCGTGCCGCTGTTCGAGCATTTCCTGCTCGACGCGGCCGTGCGCTACCAGCGGCCCGCGCCGCTCCTCACCGAGCGGGACCGCATGCGGCTCGCGCAGCGCGCCTGGCCCGGCAACGTGCGCGAGCTGCGCAATGCTGCGGACCGCCGGGTGCTTGGGATTCCTGATGATCTCTCAGCGGCCGCGGCAAGTGGTGCCGACGAAGCGTTGCCGCTCAAGGAACGTGTCGAGCAGTACGAGCGCGCGTTGATCGCCGACGCCTTGCAGCAGACCAGCGGCGCGGTCGCCCAGGCCGCCGAGCGGCTGCAGATGGCGAAGGCCACGCTGTACGAGAAGATTCGGCGCTACGGGCTCGTGGCGCGCGGGGAGGGATAAGCCCGGCGGTGGGCGCAAAAAAAGCAGCGGGGGTCCGCTGCTTTCATGTGCGGGATGGGTTGCGTATCTGGATGCAATCTGGCTGAACCCGGGCTGCAATCAGGTCGCAAGCGCCTTTTGCAGCAGTTTGTCGAGCTCGGCGAATTGCGGCTCGCCCACGTAGCGCTTGAGGATCTTGCCGTCGCGGCCGATCACGAAGGTGGTGGGCGTGAGCTGGACGTTGCCGAACTGCTTCGCGGCCGAGCCGTCGTCCATCGCCACCTTGAACGGCAACTGGCGAGTCTGCGCGTAGTTGGCGACGTACATCGGCGCGTCGTAGTTCATCGCCACGGCCACGAACTCGAGACCTTCACCTTTGAAGCGGTTATAGGTCTGGACCATTTGCGGCATTTCCTGCATGCAGGTGGAGCAGCTCGTTGCCCAGAAGTTGACTAGATAAACCTTGCCCTTGAGATCGGCCGTGGAGACCTTCTGGCCGGACAGCAGCGTGAAGGTTGCATCGGGCACGCGCTGCTGGCTGCCGAAGAACGCGAAGTAGCCCGCTACGGCAATCGCGGCGACGACGATCGCCACGCCGATGCGGCGGATCGCGCCGGAGCGCGCGTTCGAAGAATTCGGGGATGCAGCGGTCATGAGAGCCTCGCCTCGTGCGCCAAAAGGGCGCGGGTGTGCAACCAAACTATTGTAGCGCCGAATTTCCCGGCATAGCGGTTGCGGCACGCCATTGCGCGCGCCGCGGCGGATAATGGCGCGCTCCTTTCACTTTTGTGACGATTGCGCTCCATGGTTCCAGCCCTCCTTCGCCGTGCCCGACTGTCGTTGACCGCGTCGATCTGCGCGTTGAACCCCATGCTTGCGCCCGCGCACGTGCTGGCTCTGGGCGTATTCGCGGCGGCCGGCGCGCTGGCCGCCTGCTCGCCCACCTATGACTGGCGCACGATTTCGAACAACGAAAGCGGCTATACCGTCGATCTGCCCGCGAAGCCGGGCAGGGACGAGCGCAGCGTCGACGTGAACGGCACGCCTATGCGCATGCGCATGCAGACAGCCGAGGTCGCGGGCGACGTGTTCGTGGTCGGCACGCTCGAACTGCCCAACGCGCAGCCCGCAACGCAGCAAAAAGCCCTCGATTTCCTGCGCGCGGGGCTCGCGCGCAACGTGGGCGCCGCGTCAGACGCGCAACCGGTGGCGGTGCCGCTCGCGGGGGGCGGCTCGGTCGAAGGCGTGGAGATGCGCATGGCCGGCAACGTGGGCGCCAACGGCGAGACGCGCACGATCCATGCGCGACTCGTCGCGAAGGGCGCGCGCGCCTACCAGGTGGCGATCGTCGGTCGCACCGAGCCGCCGGTCGAACAGGTCGACCAGTTCTTCGGGTCTTTCAAGCTGTACTGAGCGTCGGGACTCCGCAGCAACCGTCGAACAGGTACACGGTGGCGGGCGTTTGCGGCCTGGAGTGAAAGTCGCACCGCAGGTTTACGCGCTAATTATCGGATTTGATTGAAGGTTTACTGGTTACCCACAGCGCCTGTGGGTAACTTTGTGGAAAAGAGCCCCGCGCCGGCCGGAAAAGGCCGTCCTGTGGGCTTTCTGTTAGTTTCGGCCGCTTTTCGCTAAATCTTGAAAATAAGAAGAATCAAGGGGTTACGAAGCGGCACATAGCGCGATGCGAACTATGCACAAATACGGGCTCAATCAGATCGAATGTGCATAAGTCAAGTCTTGACTTCGATTTATTGGCGCTATCCACATTCTTCTGCGGCATAAACAGGGAATCGCTTTGTTGCCGTGCCGCGCGAGGCTAGTACCCGGTGAATGCGCGGCGGTACTGCACGGCTTCGGCCACGTGCGCGGCGCTCGGCGCGGGTGCGCCCGCGAGATCGGCAATCGTGCGAGCAACCTTCAGCACGCGGTAGTGTGCGCGCGCCGACCAGCCAAAGCGTTCGCCTGCTTCGCGCAGCAGTGTTTCGCCTGCAGCGTCGGGCTGGCAGAGCGCATCGGTCTCGCGGCCGGTCAATTCGCGATTGGTTTTGCCCTGGCGTGCCAACTGGCGCTCGCGCGCCGCCTGTACGCGTTCGGCGATCGCGGCGCTCGGCTCGGCGCTTGCGCCGGCGCGCCCGGCCAGTTCGGCTGGCGGCAACGCCGGAATCTCCACCTGGATGTCGATGCGGTCCATTAGCGGTCCCGAGAGCTTGCGCAGGTAGCGCGCGGCACTTTCCGGCGTGCAGCGGCACCGTCCCGAAGGATCGCCGCGCCAGCCGCACGGGCAGGGGTTCATCGCGGCAACGAGCTGACACGAAGCGGGGAAGTCGGTTTGCCACGCGGCGCGTGAGATGGTGATCGAGCCCACTTCGAGCGGCTCGCGCAGGGTTTCGAGCACGTGACGATCGAACTCCGGCATTTCATCGAGGAACAGGACACCGAGGTGCGCGAGCGTGATCTCGCCCGGTTGCGGCGGATTGCGCCCGCCGATCAGCGCCGCCGCGCTGGATGAATGATGCGGCGCGCGAAACGGCCGCTGCCGCCAATGCTGCGGCGTGAAGCCGACCGCGCTGGCCGAGAGCAGCGCGGCGGAAGCCAGCGCTTCGTCGTCGGTCATGGGCGGCAGCAAACCGGGCAGGCGCGCGGCGAGCATCGATTTGCCCGCGCCGGGCGGTCCTACCATCAGCAGATGATGACCGCCGGCCGCCGCAACTTCGAGCGCACGGCGCGCGCCACGCTGGCCAATCACGTCGGCCATGTCGGGTGGCGCGCTGGCTTGTGCGGTGTCGAGGACACGCTTTTGCACGGGTGCGAGGCGCGCGTCGGGATCCTCGGCAGCAAGGTGGGCGCATAGCGAGCGCAGGTCCGCCGCGCCATACACCGCGACGCCCGGCACGAGTGCCGCTTCGGTGGCGTTTTGCTCAGGCAGATAAAGCTCGGGCACGCTGCGGCGCTCGCGCCGCGCGAGCGCGAAAGCACGCGTTGCAGTGGCAGTCCCAGAGGCAGGGTCATCATCAGGATCCCGAATGATTTGGCTTGTGCCCGCTTCGTCATCGCGCGCTTCGCTTTGT
>NZ_DATJWR010000102.1:0-7395 GCF_035501035.1 Paraburkholderia sp. | reverse complement strand
CTCGGCAAGGCACTCGACGCGAAGACAGCGCAATTGCAGGCGTCGCTGCCGGCCGGTCTGAAGCTCGAGCCGGTCTCGAGCATGCCGCACGCGGTCAAGCACTCGGTAGACGACTTCGTCGAGGCGGTTGGCGAAGCGGTGGCGATCGTGCTGGTCGTCAGCCTCGTTTCGCTCGGCCTGCGCACGGGCATGGTCGTCGTCATCACGATTCCGATCGTGCTGGCCGTGACGGCGCTGTGCATGCATCTATTCGGTATCGGCCTGGACAAGGTCTCGCTCGGCACGCTCGTGCTCGCGCTCGGGCTGCTCGTCGACGATGCCATCATCGCCGTCGAAATGATGGCCGTGAAGCTGGAGCAGGGCTGGAGCCGCATGCGCGCGGCGGCCTTTGCCTACACGAGCACCGCATTCCCAATGCTGACGGGCACACTCGTGACGGTCTCGGGCTTCCTGCCGATCGCGCTCGCGAAATCGAGCACGGGTGAATACACACGCTCGATCTTCGAGGTATCGGCGATTGCGCTCATCGTTTCGTGGTTCGCTGCGGTCGTGCTGGTGCCGTTGCTGGGCTTCCATCTGCTTCCGGAGCGCAAGGCTCACGCGAGCGGTGGCCACGGCCATGAACACGATGTCTACAACACGGGCTTTTACCGGCGCCTGTCGGGCTGGGTCGCGTCGTGTATCGACCGACGCTGGGTCGTGCTCGGGGTCACCGGCGTGCTCTTCGTCATTGCAATAGGGGCATTCACGCGCGTGCCGCAGCAGTTCTTCCCGAACTCCGAGCGGCCCGAACTGCTGGTCGACCTCCGGCTGCCGGAAGGCGCTTCGTTCGAGGCGGCATTACGTGAATCGAAGCGCCTCGAGAAGGCTCTCGATGGAAAGCCCGGGATCGACCATTTCGTCGACTACGTCGGCACGGGCGCGCCGCGCTTTTATCTGCCGCTCGACCAGCAGCTCCAACAGCCGAACTTTGCGCAGTTCGTCATTACCGCCGAAGACGTCGAGACGCGCGAGGAGCTGATGCATTGGCTCGACGCGAAACTCGAGAAGGATTTCCCCGGCGTCCGCACACGCGTCGCACGACTCGAGAACGGGCCGCCCGTCGGCTTCCCGATCAAGTTCCGCGTGAGCGGTGACGATATTGCGACTGTGCGCCTGATCGCGGAAGAGGTCGCAGAGAAGGTCCGCGCCGACTCGCGCACGCGCAACGTGCAGTTTGACTGGGACGAGCCGGCTGAACGTTCGATCTCGTTCGAGATCGACCAGAACCGGGCGCGCCAGCTTGGCGTCACTTCAGAGGACGTTTCCAGCTTCCTCGCCATGGCGCTTTCCGGCTACACCGTCACCCAGTTCCGGGAGCGAGACAAGCTGATCAACGTCGATCTGCGCGCGCCGAAGAGCGAGCGCGTCGATCCCGCGAAGCTCATGAGCCTTGCGATACCGACACCCAACGGCCCCGTGCCCCTCGGCTCGCTTGGACATGTACGCGATACGCTCGAGTACGGCGTGATCTGGGAGCGCGACCGCCAGCCGACGATTACCGTGCAGGCCGACGTGCGCGGCGACGCGCAGGGCATCGACGTGACACGCGACATCGAACACGCACTCACTGCTGTGCGCTCGACGCTGCCTGTGGGCTATCGGATCGAGGTGGGCGGGGCGGTCGAAGAGAGCGTGAAGGGCCAGACGTCGATCAACGCGGAAATGCCGCTGATGATCATCGCGGTGCTGACACTGCTGATGATCCAGCTGAAAAACTTCGCGCGCACCTTCATCGTCGTGCTCACCGCACCGCTGGGTCTGATCGGCGTGGTGACAGCGCTCTTGCTGTTCGGCAAGCCGTTTGGCTTCGTCGCGCTGCTCGGTGTGATTGCGATGTTCGGGATCATCATGCGCAATTCGGTGATTCTGGTGGACCAGATCGACCAGGACATCGCGGCGGGCCACGCGCGCTTCGACGCCATTATCGGCGCAACAGTGCGGCGTTTCAGGCCGATCATGCTGACCGCCGCTGCTGCCGTGCTCGCGCTGATTCCGCTGCTGCGCTCCGGCTTCTTCGGACCCATGGCGACAGCGCTGATGGGCGGCATCACCATCGCCACGGTGCTGACGGTGTTTTTCCTGCCCGCGCTCTACGCCACGTGCTTCAGGGTCTGCCGCGACGAGCGCGGCGCGCAAGAGGTCGTCGTCGAGCATACGGAGGGTTGATCATGACTTTTACCTACAAGACAACTGTGCTGGCCGTGGCTGCGGCACTCGCAGTGACGGCGTGTTCGTTCGGGCCGAGCGGCGAGGCGCCGGCCATGCCGTCGCCCGAGCACTACGGTGCGCAGGCTCAGCCGGCGAAGACGGTGGCCGCGGGTGGCGTTGCGCAGACCTTCGATGTCGGCGCGACTCCCGGGCCGCAATGGTGGCGGCTCTACCGCTGCGCCGCGCTGGATGCGCTTGTCGACGAAGGACTGCGTAACAGCCCGACGCTTGCGGCGACGCAGCGTACGCTCGCTGCTGCGCAAGAGCAACTGCGCGCGCAGATCGGCTCGTCGACGCTGCCATCGATCGACGGCGCTGCGCAGGTACAGCGCGCCCGTTCACCAGTCGCGCCCCAGCTCGGCCTCCCCGAGCAGGTGCAATACAACTTCTTTGCCGGGCAGTTGCTCGCGCATTACACCTTCGACCTGTTCGGCCAGGCGCGCTACATGAATTCGGCGAGCGCGGCCCGTGTGGATGTGCAGGCGTTCGAACTGGAAGCGTCGCGCCGTGCGCTCGCTGCAAACATCGTGGCCGCCACGATCAATGTGGCGGCGCTCGATCGGGAGATTGCGCTCACCGAGCGGCTCGTTGCGGTATCGAACGATGCGGCGAACGAAGATGCGCAGCGCTACGCGCTCGGCGCTGTCTCACGTGTACAGGCGCTCGAATCGAAACAGGACGCGGCTTCCATCGCGGCGACGTTGCCGGAACTGCGTCAGCAACGCGCGACGGCGGTTCATGCACTCGCGGTGCTGATGGGCCGTACGCCGGACAACGCCCCAAACGTGCCGGATCTGGACAGCCTGTCGCTGCCCGAGCACGTGCCCGTCGCGGTGCCTTCGGACCTGTTGCGCTCGCGCCCGGACATCCAGGCAGCCGACGCCGCCGTCAAGGCAGCGGCAGCCGATGTGGGCGAGGCAACGGCGCAACTCTTCCCGAGCTTGTCGCTGACGGGCGCGATGGGTCGCGGCGGCTTTAGCTGGCCAGCAGTGGTTTCGGGCGCGGGCGGCCTTTGGGCCATCGGCGCGAGCCTCTCGCAGCCGATCTTCCATGGGGGCGCGCTGTTCGCGCAGCGCCGCGCGTCGATCGATACTTACGACGCCACCGTGCTGCATTACAAGTCCACTGTGCTCTCGGCGTTCCAGGATGTGGCGAATTCGCTCGCCGCGCTGGATAACGACGCACAGACCCAGGCGTCGAGCGAAATCGCCGCCGACGCCGCGCGCACGGCATTCGAGGACACGTCGTCGCGCCACCGCCTGGGCTCGCTGCCTTCCGCTGCAACGCACGCGAGCGAGTCGCGGTATCTCGACGCAGAGATTGGCGCAGTGCGCGCAGCCGGCCAGCGCATGAGCGATACAGCCGCACTGTTCCAGTCGATGGGGGAACTGCCCCCGGCTCAGCAGAGTCCGCAGACGACTGCATCGACGCATTGATTCAGGCGTTCGTGAAACGCGAGGGCGATCCTCCTGGAACGCCCTCGCCGTCGCGCCAGTATGAATGCCCCAGGATTTCCCGCTTTATTTCCGTATGGAATATCAGAGACTCATTGTCTGCCACGAATGCGATCTGCTGTTTCGCAAGCCTTTTAGTGTCAAAGGGCGCCGCGCAGCCTGTTCGCGCTGCGGTGCGGGCATGACAGCGCTACCGGGTAGCGGATGGCCGCTTGACTGGGTTTGCGCTGTGACGTTCGCCGCATTGATCGTGTTTTGCATCGCGCAGCGTTTCCCTGTGATCGAGCTACGCGCGAACGGCATGACATCCGAGGCGACGCTGTTTGGCGCCGTGCGCTCGCTTTGGTCCGGCAACATGCGCGTCGTCGCGATCATGGTGTTCTGCTCCGCGGTGCTTTTCCCGTTGATCGAACTGCTCGCATTGCTATATGTGCTGGTCCCGCTGCGGCTAGGCAAACTGCCACCCCGTTTCAATGCGATGGTGCGTCTCGTGCAGCTCGTTCGGCCTTGGGGCATGGTCGAGGTGTTCATGCTCGGCGTGCTGGTGACGATCGTGAAAATGGTCAGCATCGCGCAAGTGATCCCGGGACCGGGATTGTTCGCAACGGGCGCGCTGACCTTCATGCTGGGCGTTGTGGCTTCCTTCGACCCGAGCCGGCTCTGGGCGGTCCCTGACGAAATCAGGCGTTCCCGAATGGCGGACGTTCGCTGGTCAAGAGTGAGTACAAGGCGAGGGCGTTTCACACGGCCATTGGGGGTGCGCAAAGCTGGCTCACCTCCCGCGATCACGGCACGACGCGCCGGACTTGTCGGCTGTCACGCGTGCGGACTGGTTCAGACGCGCATTGAAGGGGAGGCTCACCAGCGCTGCTCCCGATGCGAGCATGTGCTGCACGAACGCAGGCCGGACAGCCTGGCGCGAACGGCCAGTCTGCTTCTTGCCGCAGCGTTTGCCTATATTCCGGCGAACCTGCTGCCGATCATGCACGCGTCATCCGTGGGCAGATCGGAGGACGACACGATCCTTGGTGGCGTCGCGTATTTCTGGACATCGGGAGACTGGCCCCTTGCTGTCGTCGTCTTTGTCGCCAGCGTTCTCGTGCCGGTTCTCAAGCTCGTTGTTCTCACGCTTCTCACGGTAGCCGCTTCTCGCGGTTCGGGCTGGCGCGCTCGTGAAAGAGCAACCCTGTACCGGATCGTCGAGCGCATTGGCCGATGGTCAATGCTCGACGTCTTCGTCGTTGCATTGACGGTCACACTGGTGCATTTCGGCTCGCTTGCCGTCATCACTGCGGGACCGGCCGCCCTCGCTTTCGGAGCGGTCGTGATCCTGACCATGCTCGCATCGCATCAGTTCGATCCGCGGCTAATCTGGGACAACGTGGACGCGCAGCAGCGTCACCCCCCAACTGCGAACGATGAAGCTCTGGCTGCTCCCCTCCCCGCAAACCGCATATCCTGAAACAGACGATGCATCTTTCCAATCTATCCGGACCTGAACTCAAGCCGCGCAAACGTTGGCTGCCATCCCTCATCTGGTTAGTACCCCTGATCTCGGCATTGATCGGTGTTGCCCTGGTGGTCAAATCCGTTGCAGAAAAAGGGCCCGTCGTGACGGTCACCTTCAATAACGCCGAGGGCATCGAGGCAGGCAAGACGAAGGTAAAGTACAAGGACGTTGAAATCGGTGTTGTGCAAGGCATTGCGTTGTCCGCGGATTTGCGGCGTGTCATCGCGAGTATCCAGTTGAGCAAGGACGCAGGGAAATTTGCGACGCAAGGCACGCGGTTCTGGGTGGTACGCCCGCGCGTTGGCGCCAACGGCATCTCGGGCCTCGGTACGCTGCTCTCTGGCGCGTACATCGGCGTTGACATCGGGCGTTCGACCGAGAGGCAATCCGCGTTCCTCGGTCTTGAAAGCCCGCCCATTGTCACCACGGGGCAGCCGGGGCATCAGTACACGCTGCGAGGCGAGTCGCTGGGCTCGATCGATATCGGCGCCCCCATCTTCTACCACCGTATCCAGGCGGGTCAGGTGATTGGCTACTCCCTCGATCCTCACGGCGCGGGTGTCATCGTCAATGTCTTCGTGAATGCACCGTACGATCAGTACGTCGGTACCAATACGCGGTGGTGGCACGCAAGCGGCGTCGATCTGCGTCTCGATTCCAACGGGCTGAAGCTCAATACGCAATCGCTCGCGACGGTCGTCGTCGGAGGGCTGGCATTCCAGTCTCCGGCGGGTCAGGACGCTGGACGGCCGGCGGCAGATAAGGCGGAGTTCCTGCTCGCCGCGGACGAATCGGATGCCATGCGCGAGCCCGACGGCCAGCCGCTCAACGTGGTCATGCGTTTCGATCAGTCTTTGCGTGGGCTGTCTGTTGGCGCACCTGTCGACCTTCGCGGGATTGCGCTGGGGCAGGTGACCGAGATTGGTATTGAGTACGACGAAAAGCAGAAGAGCTTCAGCATGAAGGTGGCGATGGCGCTTTACCCTGACCGGCTTAGCCGGCGCTCCAGCGAGGCGCTGCCTGCACCGGACACGGCAGGCGGGCACGAAATGCTGCAGCATCTGGTGACGGAAGGGCTGCGCGGGCAATTGCGGACCGGCAATCTCCTGACGGGACAGTTATATGTCGCGCTGGACATGTTCCCGAAAGCGCCTCGCGCGAGCGTCGACGTGCACAGCAACCCGATCGAACTGCCGACTGTGCCTAACACGCTCGACGAGCTTCAGGTGCAGGTGGCCGACATCGCAAGGAAACTGAACCAGGTGCCGTTCGACCGGATCGGCGCCCATCTCGACGGTGCGCTGGAGAACGCCAGCAGGCTGTTCGGACATATGGACACCGAGGTCGTGCCGCAAGCACGCGACACGCTCGCTGCCGCACAAAAGACATTCGCGACCGCGGAATCGACGCTGCGGCAGACTGCGCCGATGCAGTCGGACGTTCAGGACGCCATGCAGCAGCTCACGCGCACGCTGCAGTCGCTCAATGCGCTCTCCGACTACCTGGAGCGGCATCCGCAGGCGCTGCTATTTGGCAAAAAAGGAGACCAGCAATGATCGCAAGGCAATCCCGCTCGTTCCGCACCACGGTGAGGACACTCGTCTCAGTCGTCGGGCTCGCCCTGCTGACGGCGTGCGCAACGCCCGCGACGCGCTTCTACACGCTCGGAACCGACGCAGAGCCGACCATCGCGAAGAATACGACAAGCCCCGCTTTGCTGATCGACGTGCGCCCGGTGAAAGTGCCGGCCGCCGTCGCCAGAAGTCAGCTTGTGGTACAGGTCAACCCGGCCCAGGTGCAGGTGCTGGAAGACGATCGCTGGTCGTCGGCCCTTCCGGACGAGATACGCTATGCACTGGCTGCTCGCGTGAGCCAGCAGGCGGGCGCATCCGCTGCCAGCGCGGTTGGCCGTGGTGGGGAGGTTCCCGTCTATCAGGTCGGCGTCGACATTCAGCGCTTTGAATCGTGGCCCGGTTCACATGTACTGGTTGACGCCGTATGGAGTGTAAGCAGGTCTGAGGGCCAGGAGACCCTCACCTGCCACAGCACAGTGACTGAGCCCGTGTCTGGCGGGTATCAGGCGATCGTCGACGGGCATCGTCGTGCGATCGACGCAATCGCTGCTCAGATAGCCAAGGTCGTGCGCGACTTCGCGGCGACCGCCGCGGATCGGCCGTCTAG
>NZ_DATJWR010000101.1:0-24707 GCF_035501035.1 Paraburkholderia sp. | reverse complement strand
CCACGAGACCGTGTAGACGCCCGGCGTCAGCGGATTGAGGCCTACCGACATGTGCTTCTTGTTCGACGCGTCGACTTCGGCCTTGCCACTCGTCACCGACTTGCCTTGCGCGTCGGTGACGGCAATCGAGCTGAACGCGGGCTCGAGCGCATCGTCGAAGTCGATCGCCACGTCCTTCTGCGAGGTCGGCACCGTATCGCCCGCCGAAGGCGCCTGATGGGTCGGGTAAGCGTGCGCGTGCGCGAGCTGGCAGGCGGTGATCATCAGCGCGGCAACGGCAGTGCGCGCGGTCGTATGCAGTTTCATGAGAGGCCTCATTTGGGGTTAGAACAGCGGTTTGCCGATCGAGCTCGGGAAGATGTCGTCGAGGAAGAAGTGGGCCTGCAACAAGATGCCCGTGTGTGTGCCGGTCAGGCGATTGACGGGAATCTGCGCCTCGACGCCGAACTGCCCCCAGCTATTGAGCCACAGCACGCCGGGGTTGATCGTCCCAGTCGTTTGACCCGCGCAGGCGCCCGCGGTGCACGTGGTCATCGGCGCTTCGATGACGAAGTACGCGCCGGCGAGCGGCTGCGGCAGTCCGAGATCCTTCACCTGGTGCTGCAGATAAGGAATGCTGTACTGCAACGTGAGCCCCCAGAAGAAGGAGTTCGGCCCCTGATCCGCCGACGTGGTCGTCACGTTCGGGCTGAGCTGGGCGGTGATCGCCATCGGCCGCAGGTAGGCGAGCGCGTCGGGCAGGTCGCCGAACCCCTTGCCGAAGTAGATGCTCGGGCTGATCGTGGAATACGAGTTCGCGATCGACTTGGCACCGGTGCCGCCGAGCTCGGAGTCGAGCCCGATCGATGCCATGAATTCGTGCGGCGCGTTGGCGTAGAACATGTACTTCGTGCCCACCGTCACGTTGTCCCAGCCTTTGGCGGAGCCGCCGTTCGGAGCGTTCTGGCTGACGTAATTACCCGAGACGCTGAACTGCCAGTTCTGCATGATCGTCTTGTCCCACTCGTACGACCACGTGTTCACGTTCATGTTGTCGCCGTTGTCGTCCGGGCTCTTGATGTGGCCGAACTGAGTGTCGAACTCGTCGCTGACGCCGGGATCGTCGACCGTCATCGTGGCGGGGAAGACGCGATCGCCAACCACGGCGTGCGCCGACGCCGCCGACGTACAGGTCATGCAGGCCAATGCGGCCGTTGCGAGGAGCGCGGCATGTGCGGACAACGCCGTCCGCTTGATGAGGGTACGCATGTTGATTTTCTCCAATTGTCGTTCGGTACCGTCGTGCGAAGGCACGACAAACGGCCGCTTGCATCAAGAGCAAAGCGGCAGTTTCAGTTTTTCAGGCTGTGGATTAAACGTCAGGAGAAAAAGGGGGGCGCCCGCGATTGCGCTACCGTATGCACGAGCGCAGCGCGAACCACAGCCGACACAACGGCGACCCGCATAGGCCCTGCCGAAAGCGGCAAGGCGAGCACCAGAGGACTGCCGGGCAATACCGGCACGTGCGCAATCAGACTGCAGTAAGGACAGGCTTGCCAGTGCCCCTTCGACGAATGCTGGGGTTGGCTGTCATGCGCCGCCGCTGTGATTGCGCCTTCGGCCGAGCAATACGTCGCGAGTGCGTCGCCGAGTCGGTGATGGGAAGCGAGCACCTGCGAAACGGTCGGCGCGAGCGAGAGCATCAGGATTGCAAGCAATCCGAGCAGGCTGCCGAGTCGTTGTAGGCGGACGCGGTACATGGCGCGCGTGGTGTGAATGTGACGAGAAGTGACCCGCAATTATGCCACGCAGCCCTTGCCACCACCCCTCGAAATCCAGCCCAGGCACAACAAACAACAGAAAGCAATACGAAAGCAATGCCGAGCCACACCCCACGGCGACGAGTCGACTTTTGGAAAATGCCGGGTTATAAGCACGTGGGGCCATGCCCAAACACGGACACAGCGGGAAGCCGGTGAGATGCCGGCGCGGTCGCGCCACTGTATCGGGGAGCCCTTGCCGGGCCTCATCCCCGGAGTCAGACCTCGCGGTGTCGTCATCCCACTTCTACACGGAACGCGCAATTTCCGGGAGATTCACAGTGCTTGATCACCTCACCCAGATTTTCAACGACTCGGATTCGCGGGTCCGCAGCAAACTGTTCGGCATCTATGGCGTGCTCATCGCCATCAACCTGTTCGCATGGGTCTGGGCGCTCGTTGCCTTTCACCAGTATCCGTTGCTGCTTGGGACCGCCATGCTTGCCTACGGCTTCGGCTTGCGTCACGCCGTCGACGCCGATCATATCGCCGCCATCGACAATGTCACGCGCAAGCTGATGCAGGAGAAGAAACGCCCCGTTGCCGTGGGCTTCTTCTTCTCGCTCGGTCACTCCACGGTGGTCGTGCTCGCATCGGTCGCGGTCGCCCTCGCGACCTCGGCGATCCAGGGCCGATTCGACAACTTCAAGGAAATCGGCGGACTGATCGGCACGCTCGTCTCCTCATTCTTTCTGTTCGCGCTCGCGCTCATGAACTTCCTGATCCTGCGCGGCATTTATCGCGCCTGGAAACATGTTCGCAGCGGCGGCGCCTACATCGACGACGACTTCGACATGCTGCTCGCCAATCGCGGCTTCATTGCGCGGCTCTTTCGCCCGCTCTTTCGTCTCGTGACGCGTAGCTGGCACATGTATCCGATCGGCTTTCTGTTCGGCCTCGGCTTCGATACGGCCACGGAAATCAGCCTGCTCGGCATCGCCGCGACGCAGGCGGCGAAGGGCCTCTCGGCCTGGTCCATCATGGTCTTTCCCGTGCTGTTCAGCGCGGGCATGTCGCTCGTCGACACCCTCGACGGCCACCTCATGCTGGGCGCCTATGGCTGGGCTTACCAAAGGCCTCTGCGCAAGATCTACTACAACATGACCATCACGCTCGTTTCGATTGTCGTCGCGGTCGTGATCGGCGGAATAGAAGCACTCGGCCTGCTCGCCGACAAGCTCGAACTGAAAGGCCCGGTATGGGACGCGATCGGCTCGCTCAATGACAACTTCGGTATGCTCGGCTACATCATCATCGGCATCTTCGTGTTCAGCTGGATTGCCTCGCTGGTGGTGTATCGCGTGAAGCGTCTGGACGAAGTGCAAACGAGCGCGCAGGCGTAAGAAACATGCTGCGACGGGGGCCGGAACCGGCCCCGGCCATCATTCCCTTACAATGTGGCGCTTGGCACCCCAACTCGAATGCGCCTATATTTTATGTCATATAGTGACCTTTCATCGGCCGCACGCCGCAAGACACGGAGTGGCCTATGACGTCCAAACCGCGCAAAGTGACGGGAAAGATGACGAGGGCCGACCTGCAGGAGCTTTCGGAGTTCCGCTATCGCCTTCGCCGTTTTCTGCGGCTTTCCGAGGAAATCGTCCATGCGGAGGGCATAACGCCCCTGCAATACATGCTGATGCTGCATACGCGGGCGTTTCCCGACCGGGACTGGGCTACCGTAGGCGAGATTGCCGAGCGTCTGCAGGCGTCCTCGCACGGGACCGTCGCGCTCGTCACGCGCTGCGAGGCTGCCGGGCTCGTGACCCGCGTGCCGAGCGCGGACGACCGCCGTCAGGTACAGGTTCACCTGACGCACGAAGGCGAACAGCTCCTGATGAGGCTCGCGGCGCTGCACAAGTCCGAGGTCCAGTCGTTTGGCTGGGCTTTCCGGGAGGAGAAGGCGTCAATCGGGTCATGAAGGGCCACCGCTCCCCATGGCTGGGGGGCACGACAGGCGGGGAGAATCCGGTGGCTCGTGGCTGCTCTCGGCACTAGCCAGGCACCGCCGCCGGCATCGGAGAGCGCATGACATGAGCGACTCAGACGAAACGCCTCGGCGCGATGCGCGGAGAACCGCCCGGCGGACCGTGCGGGTGGCGCCCGGACTCGCGGCGCCACCGCCCCTGCCCGATGAAGACGACCAGCCGGTGGGCCTTTATCGCCTGTGCTTCTACGCATTTCTCGTCGGCGTTGTCACGGGGCTCGGCGCGGTTGTGTTTCGCGGATTGATCGGCGGCGTGCATAACCTGTTCTTTCTGGGGCGCCTGTCGTTCTCGTATGACGCGAGCCAGTTCACGCCGCCGGCCCCGTGGGGCGCATTCGTGATCCTCGTGCCGGTAGCGGGCGGCCTCGTCGTCACCTGGCTCGTCAGCACGTTCGCACCGGAAGCAAAAGGACACGGCGTGCCGGAAGTCATGGACGCGATCTATTTCAGGCGCGGCATCATCCGGCCGGTCGTGGCCGTCGTGAAGTCCCTCGCCTCCGCGTTTGCCATCGGCACGGGCGCCGCGGTCGGTCGCGAAGGTCCGATCATCCAGATCGGCTCCGCGCTCGGCTCGACGCTCGGCCAGGCCATTCCAATGGCGGCGGGCCAGCGCATCACGCTAGTGGCGGCCGGCGCCGGGGCTGGCATCGCGGCGACCTTCAACACGCCGATCGGCGGCGTCCTGTTCGCGACCGAGCTGATGATGCCGGAGATCAGCGTCAACACGTTCCTGCCGGTGGCGCTCGCAACGGGCACGGCCACGTTCGTCGGCCGTCTCTTCTTTGGCGTGCAACCGGCGTTTCTCGTGCCCGCGCAACTGGGCGCATTGCCGAACCAGCCAGGCAGCGCGCTCACCATGATGCTCTACGCGGTGCTCGGCGCCCTCACCGGCGTCGCCGCCGCACTCCTGATTCGCGGACTGCACTGGGCCGAGGACGGCTTCGACCGCATTCACGGGCGCTACTGGCGTCATGCCATCGGGATGCTGCTGGTCGGTTTGCTGATGTACGGGCTCATGCGCCATGCGGGCCACTACTATGTTGAGGGCGTGGGCTATGCGACGATCCAGGCGACGCTCTACGGGCAACTGCAGGGCGGCCTCTTCCTGCTGGCGCTCGCGCTCGCCAAGATGTTCGCCACCTCGGTGAGCCTCGGCTCCGGTTCGTCCGGTGGGGTCTTTTCGCCTTCGCTCTTCATCGGCGCCACGCTCGGTGCGGCGCTGGCTTCGGCGTTCCAGTCCGTGCTGCCTGGCGTGCCCGTCAGCGTGCCCGCGTTCGCCATGGTCGGCATGGGCGCCATGGTGGGCGGCGGCACCGGCGCCGCCATGACGGCGGTGGCGATGATCTTCGAAATGACACGCGACTATGACATCGTGCTGCCCATGATCATCGCCGTGGCGTTCAGTCTCGGCGCGCGCCGCCTGCTCTCGCGCGAGAGCATTTACACACTCAAGCTCGCGCGGCGCGGCCACGTCATCCCGGACGCGCTGCACGCCAATCTCTTCCTCGTGCAGAGCGCCGCACAGGTCATGGAGACCGATGTCCTCGTACTCGACGCCGCCGTGCCGTTTCGCGACCTGCTTCGCTCGCCCGACGCTCCGCCATTTCGCCACATCGTCGTGACCCGCGAAGGCAAGATTCATGGCGTGCTGCGCATCAATACGGGATTGCGCCGCGCGGTCAGTCACGACGACCCTTCGGTGACGATCGGGCGGCTCGCGCAACGCAATTTCATCGTGGTCGGCGAGTCCGATGTCGCATTCGATGTCATCAGTCAGTTGCGCGCACAACGGGCGGTCATGGCCGTGGTCCTGACCAGCGAGCGGTCCGGGCCACGGAAAGTGCGAGGCGTCATCGCAAAGGAGCACATTGCAGACGCCGTCGCGAGCAGCATTCGCATCTTTCCTGGGCGCACGAGAAACGGTGCGCGTGGAACGGCGAGCGTCGATGACGGGCCACAACTCGAGCTGACTGCGCGCGAAACCGACAAGGAGGTACGGGATGAAGCTCAAAGCTGAGTGGAACGCGATCCGCACGCGGATCGGCACGGCATTGCATCCAGCACGGCCAGGCCATGCGACGCACGCGAGCGAGCCTTCGCAGGACAACCGCGAGTGGGTCGTCATCTATCGAACCGCGGACGGCTACTGCTGCATGTACATGGGGCAGCCCATCAATTTCGAGGACAGACTGGACGTCGACGCCTGGGCGGAAGACATGGACGTGCGTCCCTACTTCCTGGGCATGTGAAATCCGTCGCCCTGGCCACGGCCAACACCACCCGGACAATCCGGGTGCCTGCTCCGGGTGCCGACTCCAGGCACTTACTGGCGATAAACGAGGTCGGCACGCCGGTTCTGCGCCCACGATGCCTCGTCGTGCCCGAGAGCGGCTGGCTTCTCCTTGCCGAGGCTCACCGCTTCCAGCTGCGAGTCGGGCACACCGAGCGACTCCAGCTCGTGCAATACGGCCTCGGAGCGGCGCTGGCCGAGCGCGAGGTTGTACTCGTCCGTGCCGCGTTCGTCGGTGTTGCCCTGGATCAGCACGTGCTGGGCGGGATGGCTTCGCAGGTAATCGGCATGCGCACGCAACACCGGCGGAGAATCGTCCTTCATCGTGTAGCTGTCGAAGTCGAAGTACACACTGCGTTCGGCAAGCGGGCTGTTGGGATTGTTGAGCTCGTCGGCCGTCGAGGTCGCCTCGGTGACGGGTTGCGAAGTAGCCGCGTTCATGCTGGCCATGCCGGAAGACTCGGGGGCCTTCGTTTCCGAATGACATCCCGCGAGCAGGCCTGGCAGCACGATGGCAACGCATGGTCGACTCAGGCTCATGACCCACTCCTGTTCCTTGACGGACATCGCAGCAACGACGCCTCAATGGCACGAAGAGTCTATGCGACAACGATGCAAGGCACCACGGTATTTTCCCGCTTTGCCTGCTGCGTTGCTTCTGGCTCGGGGGCCACGCGCGAGATTTAAGTTTCGTTTAAGCGTTACCGCTTAAATTGTCGGGTACGTCACGTCATGACCAATCATTGCATTGTGCTTTCAACGGTGCAGGGCGAGGTTTCGTGGCAGTGTAGTGTCCTCAGCTTGATGGACGGAACGTCCAGAGCCAGCACCGGGTTGCACCGGCGGTGGCTTCCCCTGACCCAGCGCGAGCGCTGGGTTTTTTTTCGATTGCCCCATATGCGCGCACCTTTCACACTGTCCACCGCCTCTCTTCGCATGAACACACACGAGCCGCGCATGCCGCGCCTTTCTTGTGCTGGCTCGCAATCGCGTTCAAACTGAAGGCTCCGCCGCGCAATGCCCGACTTTTCCGCGCTCCAGCGCACAATGGTCAATGGGCTCGCATCATGCGGAAAACGAGAATCGACAAACAGGGGAAAGAGAACGTGCGCATTTTCGCGCTGATAGACCGCCGGGCATTGCAGCGTGCCAACCGCCTATGGCTCCACTACGGCGTTTTCTGGCTGGGCGCGATCGCCGTGGGCCTCGTCGCCGTGCTCTACGCGAAGCTGATCGATTTCGGCTACGGCCTGTTCCTGCGCTATGCGGCTGAGCGGTTCTGGCTGCCGCTCCTCGTGGCGCCCGCGACCGGCGCCGTGACGGTCTGGCTCACGCGGCGCTTCTTCAGCGGATCGGAAGGCAGCGGCATTCCGCAGGTCATCGCGATGCTGCATGGCCCGAACGAGCTTGGGCCGCGATTGCTCACGCTGCGAATCCTCGTGGGGAAAATTTTCATCTCGTTTCTGGCCATTCTCGGCGGATTCACGATTGGCCGCGAAGGCCCCACCATTCATGTCGGCGCCGCCGTCATGTTCAGCCTGAGGCGCTTCTATCCCAAGCGCTTTCTTACCATCAGGCCCGGTGTGCTGGAGCGCAGGCTCGCGCTCGCGGGTGCGGCCGCGGGGTTGTCCGCTGCGTTCAACGCGCCGCTCGCCGGGGTGGTATTCGCCATCGAAGAACTGATGCGCAGCTTCGAGCAGCGCACGAGCGGCGTTCTGATCACCGCCATTATCTTCGCGGGCGTCGTCTCCCTGGGAATCCAGGGAAACTATGTTTATTTCGGCACCATCGACATCGGCTCGGGACTGCCCCAATGGCTCAGCATCGCAGTCGTGCTGATCGGCGTGATTGCGGGCGCGCTGGGCGGGTGCTTTTGCTGGCTGCTGCTGAACACGCGCCGCTGGATGCCCAAGTCCCTGTTCGAACTGCGGGCGCGCCGCCCCGTGCTGTTCGGCGCCCTGTGCGGCCTCGTCATCGCGGTCGTCGGCGTGGTAGCACACGGCCATACGTTTGGCAGCGGCTACGCCGAAGCACGTAGCATGCTCGATGGCAGCGCCCATGTCAGCGCCGCGTATCCGCTGCTGAAAATGGTTTCGATGGTGGGATCGTACCTGCCGGGCGCGCCCGGCGGCCTGTTTGCGCCATCGCTCGCGATCGGGGCCGGCATCGGCAACACGGTGCACATGATCTTCTCGCAGATGCAACTCCCAATGCTGATCGCGCTCGGCATGGTCGGCTATCTCGCGGCCGTCACGCAAAGCCCGATCACCGCGTTCGTGATCGTCATCGAGATGATCAACGGGCATGCGCTCGTCATCTCGCTGATGGCCACGGCGCTGATTGCGAGCCGCGTCTCGCGTCTTTTTGCGCCGCCGCTATACGAGGCGCTTTCGGAGCGTTATCTGCGGGAGCCGTGAGGCAATTCGCGGCGACACGCTGAAACTGATATCGACAGGGCTCAAATGAAGATCGCCGACAAACTGGAGCAGCGCTTGCTGGGCATGGTACGCGCGCTGTGTCTCATCGCGCTCGTGGGCGCCGTGCTGGCGATGATTGCGCTCATGTTCGCGCTGGCCGTTCCGGGACGAGCAGGTGTGACGGTCGATCCGCCCGTCAGTGCCAGCGAGGTGCTCTCGTCGATACCGGGCTCGCAGGCGGCCAACGACGCTCTGTCGAGCGACGGCGCGAACGGCGGCTACGCCGCCGAAAATATTCCTCATGCAGCAGGGCTCTTGATCCCCGCCCCGCTTCGCGACGTATTGGATCAGGACAATGCGAGCCAGCCGCTGCTCGATGCATGGCTGACCAGTATCCCCCTGGCCGACCGGCAACGGTTTCTCGATGAGCTGACGCAAGTCGTCACGCGTGCCAGCCAGCACGCAGCAAGCTGGGAATGGGACAACCGCGAACGATATGTCGCCGCGGCAATGAATCAATATGCGCAGGTCAAGATAGAACGCATCGATGCTACCCAAAGCGCCATTGAGGCTGCGCACAGCAGAAGCGAACAGCTTGGATCTTCGCTGGGAACGCTGCTCGCGCTGGCAGGCTTCCTCGCCTTGCTGCTACTGCTGACAGCGATCGAACGTAATACGCGCAACAGCGCCCGCGAACGAAGCGTTTGACACAGCATCCTGCGTAGTGAGCCGGGGTGGCTGGAGTACGTCGCCCGGACCGGTGGCCATCGAAGATGGCGCCATGCATCGCGTGTATGATCGTCGCTCGTTCGCATAAAACAGGGTGTGAGGCACAACAATGAAAAACGAACGGATGCGATCTTCGAGACGCACGGCCGCCGCAATCGGGCTCGTCTTGACGCTCGGCGCGTGTGCTCCGGTTCAGCAAGCGCCAACCGCCGCTCAAGCCTACAGCGCGCAATCGCCGTTTCCTGGCACCGAATGGTCGCGCGCCGCGCCGGCCACCCAAGGCTTCTCGCAAGAGGGCATCGACCGGGCGGTTGCTTACGCCAGACGGCAGGGCTCGACTTCCGGCATGATTGTCCACAACGGACTGGTCCTGGCCGAATGGGGCGACGTGTCGAGAAAATCGAATCTCCACTCGGCACGCAAGAGCTTCATGAGCGCGCTCATCGGCATCGCGGTCGCACGCGGCCAGATCCATCTTGACGATACGTTGGCGCAGCTCGGCATCGACGACAACGAGCCATCCCTTTCGCCGACCGAGAAGCAGGCAACCGTGCGCATGCTGCTGGAAGCGCGCTCGGGTGTCTATCATCCGACGGTGTACGAAACGGCCGCGATGGAAGAGGCCAAGCCCGCGCGCTACAGCCACTCGCCGGGCACGTTCTGGTACTACAACAACTGGGACTTCAACACGCTCGGCGCGATCTACGGCAAGGCCACAGGCAAGGACTTCTTCGAGGCGCTCAAGTCGGAGATCGCGGACCCCATTGGCATGCAGGATTACCGGCCGTCGGATGGACACTATGTGTCCGGTGGCCTCGCCACGCGGTATCCCGCCTATCCGTTCAATATGAGTGCGCGCGATCTTGCCCGCTTCGCGTTGCTGTACCTCCACAATGGTCGCTGGCGCGATCAGCAGATCGTTCCTGCGCAATGGGTCGATGAATCGACTCGTTCGTACTCCCTAACACCAACCGGCGGTTACGGGTACATGTGGTGGACGAGCGTCCCCGCGAGCGATTCCCGCGGCGCCAAGGCCGCACTGCTGCTTCCCACCTACTGGGCGGACGGCCACCTCGGACAGTACGCGGTCGTCGTGCCGTCGCTCGACCTCGTCGTCGTGAGTCTGGTCGATTCACGGTTGACCTCGAAACACATGGGACAACTGAAGATGGAGGAGATGGTATGGCTGGTCGAATCCGCTGAAAACGCCACGGGAATAGGCTCCGAACCCGAGGAAAAGCCGCGAAGCTGAAGATATGCCCGGTGTGGAGTCGGCGTCTCGCTTGCGCTTGCGTACGGGCCAATCATTTGGCTAGCTAAGCAAATGCGAAACAGTTCTAAAGCGCGCGATCTTTGCGCTTTAGAATCGCATGTGCTTCCTGCATGCCGAACGCATTGGCCCACACGCCCGCAAGCACACTCGATGACCCGGCAATTCACTTTTGGTGAGCATTTTCCCGTTCTGCGGGATTTGTGCCACGCCAACGTCGCCTATACGTTGCCACTGGCTCCAGCAGTGAATCAGGCCATTGGGGCGTTTCTCGAATCGATCCCCCTCGCGCGCGGCAGATCGCGCTCGACAGTATGTTCGCCTGGATTGACGAGAACACGCGTTACGCTGCTGTGTCATGCGTACAATCGGCCACGGGTCAGCGGCCCGACCTGCGCGCTCTATCAGGAGTGTGTCGCGCCGTCGTCGATGCGATTCAGGGGCTCGGCATGCCCGGACTCGATCTGGCCAAAACCCCGATCGATGCGCTCGCAACAAGAACGCTCGCCGCTCGAACATCATGTGAAGTGAATCCCGTTCCCCCTCTGGAGTGCGATATGACAGAACAGAAGAAGCCCGACTGGCGCCTCGAAACGCTCGCCGTACACGGCGGCTACCGCCCCGACCCGACCACGCGCGCAGCCGCCGTGCCGATCTATCAGACGGTGGCCTATGCCTTCGACGATACCCAGCACGGTGCCGATCTCTTCGACCTCAAGGTGCCGGGCAACATCTACACGCGCATCATGAACCCCACCCAGGACGTGCTCGAGCAGCGCGTCGCGGCGCTCGAAGGCGGCGTGGCCGCTCTCGCGCTCGCCTCGGGGCAGGCGGCGGTCACCTACTCGATCCAGACCATCGCCGAAGCCGGCGACAACATCGTCTCGGCGAGCACGCTCTACGGCGGCACCTATAACCTGCTCGCGCACACGCTGCCGCTCTCGGGCATCACCACGCGCTTCGCGGACCCGCGCGAGCCCGAATCGTTCGAGCCGCTCATCGATGCGAACACCAAGGCGATCTTCGCCGAATCGGTCGGCAATCCGCTTGGCAATATCACCGACATTGCGCGCCTCGCGCAGATCGCGCATCGCCACGGCATTCCGCTCATCGTCGACAACACGGTGCCCTCGCCTTTCCTGCTGCGCCCGTTCGAGCACGGCGCCGACATCGTCGTGCATTCGCTCACGAAGTATCTGGGCGGTCACGGCACCAGCCTCGGCGGCGCAATCGTCGATTCCGGAAAATTTCCGTGGGGCGAGCACAAGGCACGCTACAAGCGGCTCAACGAGCCGGACGTGAGTTATCACGGCGTGGTCTATACCGAGGCATTCGGACCGGCCGCCTACATCGGCCGCGCGCGCGTCGTGCCGCTGCGCAACACCGGCGCGGCAATTTCGCCGTTCAACGCTTTCCAGATTCTCCAGGGGATCGAAACGCTCGCATTGCGTCTCGAGCGCATTACCGATAACGCGCTCAAGGTCGCACAGTTCCTCAAGGGCCACGCGCGCGTCGAATGGGTGAACTACGCGGGGCTGCCCGAGCATCCCGATCACGCGCTCGTACAGCGTTATCTCGGGGGGCGCGGGCCCGGTATTCTCACGTTCGGCGTGAAAGGCGGCCGCGCTGCGGGCGCGGCGTTTCAGGACGCGCTGCAACTCTTCACGCGGCTCGTCAACATCGGCGACGCGAAGTCGCTCGCCACGCATCCCGCCTCGACGACGCACCGCCAGCTTTCGCCCAGCGAGCTGCGCAAGGCGGGCGTAAGCGAAGAGACCGTGCGTCTGTCGATCGGCATCGAGCATATCGACGATCTGCTTGCAGACCTCGATCAGGCATTGGCTCGTACCTGCCCCCCTGCAGTATTGAGTGAAAGACCCATATGCGGTCGATGAGGAAAATGCAGTCGGCGCCGGCCAGACGATCGTGGACCAGTCAGGGGAAGATCCCCGCTGTCGTTCGGCTGCATCGACCGCAGCGTGCCGCCATGCCAATATGCCGGCGCGGCATATAAGCATCTAACTATATGTTGGTTGCATCGCCGCTGGAACGGATTACGGTGGGGGACCGTGTCCAAAGTGCGGACACATTCCCAGCATTTCGTAATGTATGCCACCTCAAGTCGATGCATTCTCCACCTGGCTGCTCGATGATCTCGAACTGAAGAGCACGCTCTTTCATGTAGGCCAGTATTGCGGCACCTGGCAAGCCTCGACGAGCGGACATCGCCGCGCGAGCTTCCATGTCGTTCTGCACGGGCAGTGCTGGCTTCATCTCCCCGCGCGCCCCGGACGAGCGGCGCGCAGCGTGGAACTCGGTGCCGGCGACGCTGTTTTCCTGCTCGCCGACGAACCCCATTGCCTCTCCCCCGACCCGTTACCGCCCGAGCGCGGGCGCGAAAGCGCGCGCGCGGGCACGATGATGCCGCTCGACACGAACGGTCGCGAAGCGTCCGGCAGCCTTGGCCTCGCGTGCGGATTCTTCGAGTTCAAATCGGGACTCGACGATCTGATGCTGGGCCTGCTGCCCGACCACGTGATTGCGCGTCACGATCAGCCCGCGCTGCATGGCGCGCGCCAGATCTTCGAACTGATTCGCGCCGAGGCGCTGCGCGATGCGAAAGCGCCCTCGCCACTCATCGCGCGCCTCACAGGGCTGCTCTTCGTCTACACGTTGCGAGCGCTCGATGGGAACGAAGACCTCGCGCCCTGTTTCTGGGCGCTGATGTGCCGGCCTGCGTTCGCGCCGCTCGTCGCCGCCATCGTCGCGGAACCCGGCAAGCGCTGGACCACGGCGAGCATGGCGGAATTCAGTCACATGTCACGCGCGAGATTCTGCAAGCTGTTTGCCGAACTCGCGGGGCAGCCGCCCGCACAATTCGTGACGCTCGTACGCATGAAGCTCGCGGCATCGATGTTGAGCACCGGCGTGAGCACGCCCGACGCCGCGGAGCAGGTCGGCTATCAGTCGGAATCGGCCTTCGCGCAGGCATTCAAACGGGTGACCGGAGTGCAGCCCGGCGCCTGGCGCCGTATTTCGGGCAAGAATGCCGAACTGGCCTCGCATGGCGTGCTCCATTGAACGTGAGGCAAGACAAATCCGCATGAATCGCAGACGGGCGCGCATTGCCGGCAGGTGGCGCGCCTCACCATAATCGACGCATCTTTTTTGATTCTGTGAGGAACCGTCATGAGCCGTCTGCCGCTGCATACCATCGAAAGTGCGCCTGAAGCGAGCCGCCCGTTTCTGGAGCGGTCGCAAGCGGCGAATGGCTTCCTGCCCAATCTCGTCGCTTCGCTTGCGAACGCCCCGACCGCGCTCGAAGCGTACCTGAGCGTTGGCGAAATCAACGCCCGCAGCGGACTCACGCTCGCCGAACGTGAAGCAGTGCAGATCACCGCCGCTGCGATCCACGGCTGCGGCTTTTGCGTCGCGGGCCATACCGCCGTGGCGCTCAAGAAGGCGCAACTGCCCGAGACTGTCGTCAATGCGCTGCGCGAAGGCCGCGCGAGTGGCGATGTGCGCATCGATGCCGTCGCTGCCTTTGCGCGCGAAGTGATCGCCACGCGTGGCGCCGTGTCCGACTCCGCCCTCGCCGCGTTTCGGGCCGCCGGCTTCGAACAGGCCAATGCGCTCGAAGTCGTGCTGGGCGTGAGCCTCGCGACGCTGTGCAACTTCGCGAACAATCTCGCGCAAAACGAGCTGAACCCCCAATTGGCCGCATACCGCTGGGAAGCGGGCGCGCGCGCGGCATGACGACCCCGCAGCCGCAGCCGTTGCCGCCGGACCTCGCGTCCTGGCTCGACGCGCACGCACAAGCGCTCGACACCGGTGCGGTGCACGCAAGCGAAGTCGTGCCGCGGCTCGCGCGAGCGGGGCTTTTCCGCATCGGCGTGGCGCGCGACTCTGGCGGCACGGGCGGCACGACCGTCAACGCCATCGAGGCAATCGCCGCCGTCGCCCGTCATTCGCTTGCCAGCGCGTTTGTGTTCTGGGGCCAGCGCACTTTCATCGAGTATCTGCTGCAGAGCGACAACGGCGCCTTGCGCGAGCGTTGCCTGCCGGCACTGCTTGCGGGCGAGCAAGCCGGCGCAAGCGGGCTCTCCAACGCCATGAAGTTTCTTTCGGCGCTCGAACCGCTCCAGATGCACGCGGCGCCGCTCGATGCCGGGGCCGCGCGTTTCAGGCTCGATGGCAACCTGCCGTGGATCACGAATCTGCGCCCTGAAGGCTTTGTGGTAGCGGCCGCCTTCGATCGCCCGGACAACGCGCCGCCCGCGATCTTCGCCGTGCCGCACGACGCGCCCGGCGTGAAGCGCAGCGACGACCTGGATCTGATCGCACTGCGCGGCAGCAACACGGCCGCGCTCACGCTTGCCGGCACGGAGATCGACGCCAGCTGGATGATCGCCGCCGATGCGCGTGCATTCCTCGCCCGCGCGCGGCCTGCGTTTCTCGGCCTGCAATGCGGGATGTCGATCGGGCTCGCGCGCCGCTCGCTCGATGCCGTGCAGACGAGCAGTCCCGCCGTGCGCGCCGCGCTCGCCAACGACGCCGCCGCGCTGCGTCACGAGCTGGATGCGCTGACCGCGCGCCTCTATGAAGGCGTGATGAACGGCGCCTTCGTGGCCCGGCCCGCTGCACAGTTCGAAGTGCGAATCGGCCTCGCGGATGTCGTCGCGGCGGCTGCGCAACTCGACGTCCAGGCGGCGGGCGGGCGCGGCTATCTGCGCTCGCACGACACCTGGCCTGCCGCCAACGACACCGCGCGGCGCAACCGCGAAGCCTCGTTCGTGCCGATCGTCACGCCAACGCTCGTGCAATTGAAGAACCAGCTCGCCGAATACCGGCGCAGCGAGGCCGCATGAGCGAGGTGGTTACCGCGCGCAACGGCGAGGCGTCCAGCCGATCGAACGCCTCGTCCGCGCCGCGCATCGAGTTGCGCGGCATCCGCATGGGTTGGCAGCAGCGTAGCGTGCTCGACGGCGTCGATCTCGCCGTGTGGCCGGGCGAACTGGTGTCGATTCTCGGCGCGAGCGGCGCGGGCAAGTCGACGCTGTTGCGCGTCGCCGCAGGGCTGATGGCCCCCGTTGCAGGCGAAGTCCGCGTGGATAGCACACCGCTCACTGGCGCGCGCCCGGATGTGGCGCTCGCGTTTCAGGACCCGTGCCTGCTGCCCTGGCTCTCGGTCGAGCGCAACGTCGCGTTTGGGCTCGAATTCCGCCGTCAACCCAGACTCGCACGCAGCGTGCGGCAGGCGCGCGTCGAAGCGGCGCTGCGAGCCGTGGGCCTCGCGCATGCGGCGCATTTCGCGCCGCGTGAGCTTTCCGGCGGCATGGCACAGCGCGCCGCGCTCGCACGCGCGCTGGCGCGTGAGCCGCGCACGCTACTGCTCGACGAGCCGTTCGGCGCGCTCGACGAGGTCACGCGCGCCGACATGCAGCGCCTGCTCGTGCAGGTGGTGCGCGACACGCAGGCCGCCACACTGCTCGTCACGCACGACATCGACGAGGCGTTGCTCGTTTCCGACCGCATCGTCGTACTCGGGCGCGGCGGCATCTCGCTCAATCTCAAGATCGACGTTCCCGCGCCACGCGAGAGGCAAGTGCAAGCGCTCGGCGCATTGCGCGTGGACCTCGTCACGGCACTGCACGAATCGATGGCGCGTACGCTCGCGCCACACTCATGAACCCCGCCCCAACCGACGAGGACAACCATCGCATGTGCCAGCTTCCCATGACCCGCCGCGAGTGGCTCAAGCTCGCCTCGCTATTTACCGTAGCGGGCGCGGCGCCGCTGCTCGGCGCGCTCAATGCGCGAGCGGCAGTCGAGCCGGACGCGCCGCTGCGCATCGGCTATCTGCCCATCACCGACGCCGCGCCGCTGCTGGTCGCCCACAACAACGGCTATTTCGCTCAGGCGGGCCTTCAGGTCGAAAAGCCGACGCTGCTGCGCAGCTGGGCACAGCTCGTTGAAGCGTTTCTTTCGGGGCAAGTCAACGTCGTCCACCTTCTTTCGCCCATGACGATCTGGGCGCGCTACGGCAGCCACGCCCCCGCGAAAGTGGTTGCATGGAACCACGTGAACGGCTCGGCGCTCACGGTCGCTCCCGAGATCGACAAGCTTGCCGACCTTGGCGGCAAGACGGTGGCCGTGCCCTTCTGGTACTCGATCCACAACGTCGTGCTTCAGGACATGCTTCGCGCGCAAGGACTCGTGCCGGTTCTCGCGAAAGACGGCACGCTCAGGGCAAACGAAGTGCGCCTTCTCGTGATGGCGCCCTCGGATATGCCGCCCGCGCTGGCCGCAAGGCAAATCGCCGGCTTCATCGTCGCGGAGCCGTTCAACGCGGCCGCGGAGGCGCTCAAGGTCGGCAAGATCCTGCGCTTCACCGGCGATGTGTGGAAAGATCACGCGTGCTGCGTCGTGTTCATGCATGAGCGGGACCTGAGCGAGCGGCCCGCATGGTCGCAGAAGGTTGTCGATGCGATCGTGCAGGCGCAGGTGTGGACGCGCGCCCATCCACAGGAAGCCGCGCAACTGCTCTCGAAGAGCGGCGCGAATCACTACACACCGCATGCAGCAGGCATCCTGCAAACCGTGCTGGCGCCCTCGCCCGCCGACGAAGCGCGCTATCTCGCCGATCGCGCGGTCATTCACGCAGACTGGCACGAAAAGCGGATCGACTTTCAGCCGTATCCGTATCCCGCCTATACGGAGGAGCTCGTGCGCCGTTTGAAGGCAACGCAAGTCGAAGGCGACGGCAAGTTTCTCAAGGCGCTCGACCCGGCGTTCGTGGCGCGCGATCTCGTGGACGACCGCTTCGTGAAGAAGAGCATTCAAAGCGCGGGCGGCATGAAGGTCTTCGGCTTGCCGGAATCGTACGCGCGCACGGAGAGCATCGTTGTCTAGCCTGCCCGCTCCAACCCGCTCGGCGCGCCGCGCGAGCGGCCGTGCAGGCACGCCCGGTGAGCCGGTGAGTGGCGCGCACTCGCGGCGCCGTCTCGCAAGCATGTCGCTGGGCGTTGCCGGCCTCGTGGCCATTCTCGTGCTGTGGTGGCTCGGCGTCGCGGCGCTCGCGCGCCATAACCCGCTCGCCGCGCAGTTCGGGCCCCTCGCCGCGGTGCAGACGCTCCCCGCGCTCGTCACCGAAGACCGCCTGCTCACGCACATCGCCGCGAGCCTGCGCCGCATTGGCGTGGGCCTTGCCTTCGCGTTGGCGATTGGGGTGCCGCTCGGCTTTCTGATCGGCCGCGTCAAGGTGCTCGAAACCGCCCTTTCGCCCGCGCTGCAGTTCCTGCGCATGATCTCGCCGCTCGCATGGATGCCGATCGCGGTGATGTCGCTCGGCGTGGGCGATCCGCCCGTGTATTTTCTGCTGGCCTTTGCGGCGGTGTGGCCGATCGTCATGGCCACCGCCACCGGTGTGCAGCAGATCGATGCACGCTGGGTGCAGCTCGGTGAAAGTCTCGCGGCGACGCGAGCCGAAATGCTGTGGCACATCTACGTGCCGGGCATTGCCGCCAACGTGCTGACCGGCGTGCGCGTTGCCATCGGCGTGCTGTGGATCGTGCTCGTGCCCGCCGAAATGCTGGGTGTCAGTTCGGGCCTCGGGTATCTGATTCTGGATACACGCGACCGGCTCGCCTATTCGGAGCTGATGGGCGTGGTGCTCGTGATCGGCGCGCTGGGCTTCTTGCTTGACACTGCGGCACGGCGTCTCTATCAGCGGTTCGGCATGCAGCAGTAATGACCCGGCCTGCGCGCACGATTTCAAGTTGATTCCGGCATGGGCTCAGGAGCTAATGTGTGACCCAACGCCGATTCCGACCGCGGAAATCGATGGAACGCGCTACATCTTCTTCGGAGCAAGCGGAACGTCAACGGTCAATTCGGCGGGCTGGCGGTTAAGTTAAGGCATCCTTATCGCTACGAGGGCACCTGGAAAATCCAGGCGCCGCTCGCCTGTCGAGCGGTCCACCCAGGGGCGAGGGCGGGCGTGGGCTGATTGTGGTGATATTGACCAGAGCGGTCACAAGCGCGGCGTCATAAATCTCGGCACGCCAGAAACGTCGAGGTGCTTTGCCAGAGCCGCGCCGACAACGAACATATATAAATAATGAAGCGGACTCAGAGCGAGGCTCAAGTCCCGCGCGAACCATCCGGCAACCAGCGAAGCAGCGACAACCATCGCGCTTGGAAAAATATTGCCTGTGCCAAAGATCCAGTACGCTCCGGCGCCTTCTACTGCGCAGAAGGCGGATTCAAAAGCTTGCTCAACGGCTTCAGCGGACCTATTGGCAGGAGCGAGAACGTCATTAAGCGCGCCTCCCCCAAGGGAAGTGCCTCAAGCATTTCATGCGCCTGATTGATGTCCGCAACGTTCAGGATGAACGCCACCCCAGCCCGGTCTTGTAGTGAATACCACTGGTCAATCTTGCCCTCGAGGTAGAGCTGCGCCGTCTCGCGAACTTCGGTCGGAAGAATGTGTTGGACAAGTTGCATGTCCGTGCCCGGCGCAAAGGTGCCAATTGCCAATATCTTCGTGGTTGGCGTGATTGGCATCGGTGAGGTTTGTGACATGGAAACTCCAGTTGAAGCAACTAGCACAAAGGCTGTCGTCAAATTAGGAAGAAGGCGCTTCATCCAACATCCAGCACCGACATGTCGGCGGAGACTTCGGCCAGTTGCGCGAGATCGGCGGTGGGAACAAGCCCCTGCGTATGAAAGTGGTCGAGGGAGCCCGGTTGCTGTGGTGTGAGCGGCTGATTCTCTGGTCCAAGGACCATGAGTGCGATCTTCAGCCGCTCGGCCAGGCCGCTCGCGCGCTGGTGTTCGCGTAAGCCATCGAGTGCACCAGTCATTACGAAATCCTCACAGCTTCGATCGATAGATCGTTCGTTACTCCAACTCTTCAATACAAGGAGGCTCGAGCGAAGCCACACCAGATGCCGTATTCAGCGCTGCGGCTTCCGATCCCGTCAGATAGCAGTCGCGGAAGCGCTCATCGACGCATTCCCGCATCCGTTTCGAAAACAGCAGCGCTGCATCGAGCGGACGATGATTGATGACCACGGAATCCGTCTCGCCCTGTTCGTTCAGATGCGCGACGACCACCGTCTCGATCGCCACGCCCTGGATCTGCGACCGATAGGATTCCATATACAAGCCGTTGCCGATCTCGCCTTTGTAGCTGTGATGCTGGAATTCGTAGAGCGCGACCGCGTGCTTGATCACGGAGAGAATATCGGCTCGTCCCTCGATCGGACGCTTCAGGACAGTGGCTTCGAGCGTCGCGTTTTCAGCGAGCCTCGCCAGCCAGAGCGGCGGACCGCCTGCGGGCGCCAGCACAGGGGCTGTGTCGTTGAATTTCATGGTGGGCGCTCCCGTTACGGTTTGCTCGTCACGCCGGCGCTAGCGGCATCGAGCGCTGCTTCCAGGGTGATGCGCGCCTTTTCGAGGCGGCGTCGCGCGAGGCGTTCAACGCCCACGCTTCGCTCAGACTCGCCCGCCAGCAGCGCATGAATATCGGGCAGCATCCAGATCGCGCCGCGTGTTCCCCAAGCGCCATCCGGAATCTCGGTCGGAAAGACCCAGACGCGCGGTGCGACATCATCGAACGGCCGGTTCTCCGCGCGCGCCACCGCTTCCGTGACGTTTCTGACGAGCGAGCGCAGCGATTCGTCGGTGTATTGCCCTTCGGGGGCAGACGGAATGATCCGGTAGCGTATCGTGCTCGTGCGTTCGCCGCCGATGTAGATCGCAGCAGGCCGATGAAGATGGAATACGGTGACACGCTGCGCGATCGGATTGGCGGGATCGTACCCTTCCGCCTTGATGAGGATGTCGGTCAGTTCCTTGACGAGGCGTGCTTCGGCCTCGGGCGTCAAGGCGTCTTCGGGCCACAGTGCATCGATCATTGGCATGGTGCTGCTCCTGCTTTCAGGTCATTGGATGCCGCCATGATCGGGGTTTACTCGTGCAGCTGAAAGTGGCAGCATCGCCATTATTCAGGGAATTTCAGACACGCTATGGCCATCGTCCGCATTTGGGTCTATGACGGAATCCTCGCGTCCGGCGTCGCGGGCGCTGTTGACGTCTTCAGCGCGGCCAATCAGTTCCATGCGCGCAAGGCCGCACCGGGCACGACATCCGCGCCCGTGTTTGCATGGCGCGTGGAATCTCTCGACGGGCAATCCGTCACGGCTGCGTCGGGCCAGACCATTCACGTCGACGGCAAGATCGACCCGCGCAAACGGGCGGACGCCGTTCTGCTGACGGCACCGTTTCTCTCGAACATCGACGAGTTCATCGGGCACCGCGAGCAGTTGAACGCGCTGTCTTCCGCACTGCGGCGTCAACACAAGGCAGGTGCCGTGCTGGCGGCCTATTGCACGGCCAACTACCTGCTTGCCGAGGCGGGCCTGCTGGATGGCCGCGCCGCAACGACGCACTGGGCGAGAGCCGCGGACTTCGCGCGCCGCTATCCGCGTGTCGAAGTTCGCGCACAGGAACTGCTGATCGCGCAAGACGGCATCATCTCGGGCGGTTCCGTGACGTCGTATCTGAATCTCGCAGTGCGCCTCGTGGAAACTTTCGCTGGCGAAGAACTCGCCACGATGACAGCGAAGGCGCTGTTGATCGACATGAACCGGACTTCGCAGGCTTCCTTTGCAACGCTTCTCGACGAACATGGACATACCGACACGCTCGTCGCGCGCGCCCAGCAGCAAATGGAGGCTACGTTGCAGCAGGGATTCCGGTTGAGCGATCTCGCGGCGTCGCTTGCGGTCAGCGAACGCACGCTCAATCGCCGTTTCAAGGAAGCCGTCGGGCTCGCGCCGTTGACGTATCTGCAGAATCTGCGCATCGAGGTCGCGAAACGATTGCTGGAAACGCGGCCAATTGGGCTTGAGGCGGTGAGTCAGCGGGTCGGCTATGGCGATATCAGCACATTCCGGCAATTGTTCAAGCGCAAAACCGGGTTGTCGCCGAGTGAATATCAAATGCGCTTCTCGCGTGCCGCGGCGGACAATATAGAGGCCAGCCCGAGCCGCAACGGCGGCTGAGGCCTCGCGAGATCACCTCACCGCAGCCCTCGTCATTTCCCTCCCGCTTTCCCCGCACTGCCAATTTGTATCTCAACGTATCTACGGCAGCCACGGATACGCACGCTTACACACAACCGACTTTCGGACACGAGCGGGATACGTTCATCCGCTCAAATACGCCCATCGCGAGCGAACCACCGCACCGCAAAAACTGGGCGTACAGAGGTAGTGCATATGCAACACGAGTCGAACGGAACCGTTGAACTGGACCGCACTGCGGATGAACCGCTGAGCAGCCAGATCGCGCGCAATTGCCTCGTGACGCGCGCCCGGCAGATCTCCCGCGTCTTGACTTCCCTCTACGACGACGCGTTGCGTCCGTTCGGCATCGAGGCGCAGCAGTTCTCATTGCTGGCGCTGATCGCGGAGTTCGGGCCCATTAGCCGGTCGGATCTGGGCCGACGCAATCATCACGAGCGTTCGACACTGACAAGAAACCTGCAGCCGCTGATCGCGCAGGGCTGGGTTGCCGAGGGCAGCCGGGCAAGCGATGGCCGAAGCCGCCCTCTTTCGCTCACGCACGAAGGCCGGGCGCTACTCGAAGATGCTGCGAGCGCATGGTCGGCTGCACAGAGCCACGCGACGAGGCTCCTCGGCGAAGGCGGCGCCCATGAGCTCATGAATATCGCGCGCAAATTGCCGCTGCGCAGGCTCTGAAGTTTTACGGTCGATGTTGCATATGCAAGATCGACCTACGCCTCGTACCCCTCCCTCTTCATCAAGGAGTTTTTCATGAAAGTCGTCAAAGCCGCCGCCGTCCAGTTCAGCCCGGTGCTCTATAGCCGTGAAGCAACCGTCGCCAAGGTCGTGCAGAAGATCCACGAACTCGGCCAGAAAGGCGTGCAATTCGCCACCTTCCCCGAAACGGTCGTGCCTTATTACCCTTACTTTGCGGCCGTCCAGACAGGCATCGAGCTTCTTTCGGGCACCGAACATCTGCGCCTGCTCGAACACGCCGTGACTGTGCCGTCCGCTGCTACCGAGGCGATCGGCGAGGCCGCGCGAGAGGCCGGCATGGTCGTGTCTATTGGCGTCAATGAACGCGATGGCGGCACGCTGTACAACACGCAATTGCTCTTCGATGCCGACGGTACGCTGATCCAGCGCCGCCGCAAGATCACGCCGACGCATTTCGAGCGCATGATCTGGGGCCAGGGAGATGGCTCGGGCTTGCGTGCAGTCGATAGCGCAGTCGGCCGCATTGGCCAGCTCGCATGCTTCGAGCACAACAACCCGCTCGCCCGCTACGCGATGATCGCGGACGGCGAGCAGATCCATTCGGCGATGTACCCGGGTTCCGCGTTTGGCGAGGGCTTTGCCCAGCGCATGGAAATCAACATCCGCCAGCATGCGCTCGAATCCGGCGCGTTCGTCGTCAACGCAACGGCCTGGCTGGATGCCGACCAGCAGGCGCAAATCATGAAAGATACCGGTTGTGGTATCGGCCCGATCTCGGGCGGCTGCTTCACCACGATCGTCGCTCCTGACGGCATGCTGATGGCCGAACCGCTTCGCTCGGGTGAAGGCGAAGTGATCGTCGATCTCGACTTCACGCAAATCGACCGCCGCAAGATGCTGATGGACTCGGCCGGCCACTACAACCGCCCCGAGTTGCTAAGTCTGATGATCGACCGTACGCCGACCGCGCATGTTCACGAACGCGCTTCGCACCCGATGAACGTCAACGACCAGGGTTCCGACGAACTGCGCACCCAGGCTACATGACCTGCGAACTTCGAATTGCCCCTTTATCGAAGGAGCAGGAGAAAACTACCAGGCGCCGAGGTCCTGGACCGAAAAGGCCTATCACAACCTGATTTACTTCAACAAACCCGAAACAGGCGGGCTGTCATTTGCAGAAGGCGAATGCACGAAATGTCAGAAGTGCCTTGCACATAGGGTTAAGCCTCACTGGCAACTCAGCTTGAGTGATCGATTGCCTACCAGACTTCGGCAGCGGCTGTTCCTTGGTGATAGCGCAACTGCCATTCGCCACCGACCATGACCCAAATTGACGAGCGCAATGTATGACGTGTTAGGAGCCCGCCCTGCTGCCTCAGAGCTGAGCGGTAGGTCAGAAGGGCGACACCCGGTCCCAAGTCGGTTGCTATGTACGAGTCCGCAGTTATTGCGGTAGTGCTTCCATCTGCCTCATCCAACAAGGCCGCCACTATGGCTTCTCGGTCGTACAAGCAGCCAGACCTTCCCACCTCTTCAAAGTCTGGATGAAGCAGATTGCGAATGCGCGCGCCATTCCTGCGTACCGTTGGCTGATGCAGTTCAGCTTCCAAGCTTGATAGTTTTTGAACTAGAGATTCAGACATCGATCAATTCCCTTCGGGATTGAGACAATAATTTTGAACCATCGGGCCTCAACTCACCGCGAGGCGAGATATGCCGGTACAAGGTCTGCCGTGTAACACCAAGCTCTTCGCATAGATCACTGACCTTGGTTTCCGGTTGCCCCATCGCCGCAATCGCCAGCCGCAGCTTGGCGGCGGTCATTTTGAACGGCCGCCCGCCTTTCCTGCCGCGTGCCCTTGCCGAGGCTAACCCCGCCACGGTACGCTCGGCGATCAGTTCGCGCTCGAACTCGGCCAACGCAGCGAAGATGCCAAAGACCAGCTTGCCAGCGGCGGTCGTGGTGTCAATGGCTGCACCGTGTCCGGTCAGCACCTTGAGGCCGATGCCGCGCCCAGTCAGATCGTGGACGGTGTTGATGAGGTGACGCAGGTCGCGCCCGAGCCGATCCAGTTTCCACACAATGACACGGGCACTTCGCAGCATGGGAAGAGCCGATGATCTTCGCGAACGAAGTGCGCGCGGGGGTAAGGCCCTTGCGCGCCTGAAGTGCGAAGCGCTCCGACGCGCATGCGTGGGAGCGCTCCTCGATGCAATCGTGCGAGTCGGGCCCATGCAATGATGTTCGCATGAATGCGCCGTTCGTTCGGCCCCGGGTCCCCCCGAGGGCCGGTTCGTACCTGCGGTATCGCGGAGACTGAAGCAATCGACTGGAATTGCGGCGATGGCCCAAGCCGCGCAGTGCCAGGATCATGACTGATCGCATCGAGCGGCGCCTTCACTGGCGCGCATGGTGCAGCGCG
>NZ_DATJWR010000100.1:0-5179 GCF_035501035.1 Paraburkholderia sp. | reverse complement strand
CTGCTCGATGCCGGCGCTCTGCTCCACGGTCGCCGAGGCAATCTCCCTCATCAGCCCCGAGACCTTGTCCACCGAGGCGACGATCTCGGCCATGGTCGAACCCGCCTCGCCCACCAGCGCACGCCCGTTGCGCACGTCGTGCACTGAAGCGTCGATCAGCGACTTGATCTCGCGCGCCGCCGCGGCGCTGCGCTGCGCGAGCATGCGCACCTCGCCCGCGACCACCGCGAAGCCGCGCCCCTGCTCGCCCGCGCGCGCGGCCTCGACCGAGGCATTGAGCGCGAGGATATTGGTCTGAAACGCGATACCGTCGATGATGCCCGTGATATCCGCGATCTTGCCCGAACTGCGGCTGATCGCCTCCATCGTCTCGATTACCTGCTCGACCACGCGCCCGCCGCGCTGCGCGACGTCGGCGGCGCCCGTAGCCAGCGCGCTCGCCTCGTTGGCATGGTGGGCGTTCTGGCGCACGCTCGAAGTGAGCTGCTCCATGCTCGAAGCCGTCTGCTCCAGCGAAGCGGATTGCTGCTCCGTGCGGCTCGACAGGTCGAGATTGCCGGCCGCGATCTCGCGAGCGCCGGTATTGATGGCGTCGCAACTCGTGCGTACGCTGCGCACCGTCTGGCTCAAACCGCTCTGCATGCGCCGCATCGCGCCGAGCAGCTGGCCGATTTCGTTGCGCCCGCCACCATCTATCGCCACCGAGAGATCGTTCGCGGCAATCTGGTTGAGCACGGCGACCGCCTGGGCAAGCGGCGCGCTCACGAGGCGACGCAGCGCCAGATGCGTGGCGACGACGAGCACCAGTGCGCCCAGCAGGCCCACCGCCACCATCGCCATCACCCATTCGTGCTCACGCTCGCCTTCGGCTAGCGCGGCGCGCGTGGCGGCATCGGCGTGCTCGCGCAACGCGACCACGGCCGCCGAGAATTGCGCGTTCGCCTTCGTCACGTCGCCAGCCGCAAGCGCGGCATAAGCCGCCGTGTCGCCGCCTTCCAGTGTCGTGGCCGAGCGTTGCAGCGAGTCCACGAGTGCCGCCCATGCACCGAGCAAGGCATCGCGTTGCTGCGCTGCCTGCGCATCGAACGGCGCGCTCTCGCGCAGCGCGGCGCCGTACTTCGCGGCCTCGTCGAAAAGCTTGCGTGTGTCCTGCTGCGCGCGCTTTTGTGCATCCTCGCGCGCGGCGGCATCGCCGTCTTCCTTCGCCGCCTGATACCCGCGCGCCAATGCTGTTTGCGCGAGCGCCGCGTCCTCGCGCAACGCGAGCGCGAGCGCATCCTGACGTGCGACTTCGTGGATGAAACGTGCCGAGTCGTCGGCGCGGCCGATCATCAGGACGCCGACCGCCGCCCCCACCACCAGCATCGCCGCGAACGTGCACAGCACGAGCAGCAGCCCTTTTCGAATCGTCAATTCGCTCATTGCCGTGTGCCTGCCTCAGTGCCTCGATACGGCCCGGCGGCGTCGCCGCCCAGCCGGCTGAGCAGCACATTCGCCTGTTCGATCAGCGTCGCGCGGTATTCGCCGGGCAGCCGGACGTCGTCGGCAACGGCCATCGCCTCGCCCACCTGCGCGCGAAACGCAAGGATCGTGCGCTCGATTTGCGCCGGGGAAAGTTGCGGCAGCACCGCCTCGACGAACTTCGTCATCACGATCATGCTCGCGCCGAAACGCGATATGGCCTTGCCATGGGCGCTCACGAGCGCGGTCATCGAGTGCAGCAGCATCTCGTCGTTGCTGGTCACGGAGTTCTCCAGATACATCGGCTAGAGGGGAAAGGAATTTGCCTTCAGCCTGCCGCGCACACGGCGAGTGTGCGCGGCATCAGCTCGGCCGGTGCGGGTCTTGCGAGCAGGAAGCCTTGTGCACGATCGCAGCCAATCTCGCGCAGGAACGCCAGTTGCCACGGCGTCTCGACGCCTTCGGCCACGACCATCACGCCAAGCGAGCGCGCCATCGCCACAATCGCTCGCACGATCGGGCGGTCGCGTGCAGCGCTCTTCTCCACGCTGCGAGCCGGCACGCCGCCCCCCGGCGCCACCATTTCCGCGAGGAACGAGCGGTCCACCTTGAGCGTGTCGACCGGTAAGGACTGCAGATATTTGAATGACGAATAGCCCGTGCCGAAGTCATCGATCGCAAGGCTGATGCCCCGCGCCGCAAGCTCCTGCAGCAGCGCCTCTATGCCGCCGCGGCTCGACGTCATCGCCATGCTCTCCACGAGTTCGAGTTGCAGCCGCGCGGCCGGCAAGCCGGTTTCGCTGAGGATGGTCGTGAGTTGATGCAGGAAGCCGTCGTGCAGGCACTGGCGCGCCGAGAGGTTCACGCTGATGCGGCCAAAGTCGAAGCCTTCGTCCAGCCACTCGCGCGCCTGGCGGCAGGCCTCGCGCAGCACCCACGCTCCCATCGGCACGATCAGTGAGGATTCCTCCGCAATCGGAATGAACTGGTCGGGCGGCACGAGCCCGCGGCGCGGATGCTGCCAGCGCACGAGCGCCTCAATGTTGACGAGCTCTCCGCTCGCCACCTCGAACTCGGGCTGATAATGCAGCACGAGTTCGCCCGCCTCCAGCGCCTGATGCAGCTCGCTTTCGAGCACGATGCGCTCCATCGCCGAGGAGGTCATCGGCGCGGCGAAGAAGCGAAAATTGTTCTTGCCCGCGACCTTGGCCTCGTACATCGCGCGGTCGGCCAGCATGAGCAGTTGCCTCGGGTCGCACGCATCGTCCGGATACATGCTGATGCCGATGCTCGGCGTGACGAACAGCAGTTGCTCGTCGATATGCATCGCGGCCCCCACGCGCGCGAGCAACCCTTGGGCGATCTGCCCGACGTGGCGAATGTCCTCGATGTCCTCGATCAGCAGCGTGAATTCGTCGCCGCCAAGGCGCGCCACCGTGTCGGTTTCGCGCACTGCTTCGCGCAGGCGCGCCGCGATCACGGTTAGCGCTTCGTCGCCCACGCCGTGGCCCATCGTGTCGTTGATGAGCTTGAAGCGGTCGAGGTCGAGGAACATCACCGCAACGCGCTTTCCCGAGCGGCGCGAGCGCGCGAGCGAGAGCGCGAGGCGCTCGGTGAAGAGCGTGCGGTTGGGCAGGCCCGTCAGGGCGTCGTGCGTCGCGAGGTGGCTCAGGCGCTCCTCGGTCTCGCGGCGCTGCGTGATGTCCGCGAAGATCGCGGCGTAATGCGTGCAGCGGCCGGCCGGGTCGCAAATGCTGGAAATCGTCAGGTATTCCAGGTAGGCCGTGCCGTCCTTGCGACGATTCCAGATCTCGCCCTTCCAGTAGCCGGTCTCCTTGAGGCTGCGCCAAAGCGCACTGTAGAACGCGGGGCCCTGGCGGCCCGAGCTGAGCAGGCTGGCGTTACGCCCGAGCGCCTCGTGCTGCGCATAGCCGGTGAGCCGCGTGAAGGCCGGATTCACGCGCTCGATGGTCCCGTCGAGGTCGGTGATCATCACGCCGTCGAGCGTCGATTCCACGACCTGGTCGGCAAGGCGCAAGTTCGCGCGCGAGGCGAGCAGCGCATCGTCGCGTTCGCGCAGCGCCACCTGCAGCTCGCGCACGAATTCGTCTTCGATGTCGTGCAGGATATGCGAGAGATCGAGCAGGCCCGCGAGGCTTCCGTCGTCGTCAATCACGCCCACATGGCGCATGCGATGCTCGACCAGATACTGGCGCGCCGCATAAAGACTTTGCGAATGCACGAGCGAGCGCAGCGGCCGGCTGGCGCGCGCGCCGACCGTGCCGTCGAGCGCGCCGGCGGCCGCGAGGCGCACCACGTCGCGCTCGGTCACGATGCCGTAATCGCCTTGCGGGTAGCTCACGACGAGCGCGCTCAGGCGCCGCGCGCGCATGTGCTGCATGGCCTCGCGCATGGGCGAGCACGCATCGAGCACGAGCGGCATCGGAGCGTTGACGGAGCCCACCGTCTTCAGGCGCAGGAAGCACTCGAGCCCCTGGTTCATCGCGAGGTCGGTTTGCGTGACGATGCCTAGCGAGCGGCCCGCCTCGTCCACCACGAGGCAATGGCGTATGCCCTCGCGCTTGAAGCGCAGTGCGGCGTCGCGCAGGCGCGTCCTCGCGGGCAGTGCCCGCACCGGATGGCTCATCGCCTGGCTAATGGGCCGCGCGAGCGCGGCGGCATCGTCGCCCAGCGCGAGCGCGTCATGCTCTGTCCAGATGCCGACCGGCAGCCCCGCTTCGATAATGACGATGGCGCTGTAGCCCCGCCCGGCCATCAGGCGTGCCGCTTCGCGAATCGGCACGTCCGGGCCGCACGCGAGCGGCGGCCCTGAAAGTAGCTGCCCGATTTCCAGGTCCAGCGTGTGGTGTTGCATGTCGCGCCCCGTACCGCTCTGCTTTTTTGAGATTGCGGAAAGCTAGCAGGGGGTGCGACACGCTCATTTGACGTATATCAAGATTCCGGCGAGTCCATGTCATGCAAACGTTTGCCTTACCGAAAACGGGGCTGCACGAAAATGCAGAACACATGAGATGTGTAGCGCCGCCCCTACACGTCGCGGCGCACGCGGTACTGCCCGAAGTCCATGAAACATTTCCCTCCCACCACGCCGGGCCTCAAAATACCCCTTCGCACCGCCCAGACTCCCAACCCCGTACTTGCGCAATCGCCATGGCCAGGTTCAACGTCTCGACCTCCAGCACTGCACCGACAGGCCGACCATCCCCCATCGAACAGTTGAAGGCGCGCGTCGTCGTGCTCGCGCTCTTCGTCGGCTCGATGTGGGCGACTTTCCTCGTCTCGGCCGCCATGCCATTCCTGAACCTGAACCGCCACGGCGTCGTGCCGCGCACGTTGAGCGGTTTGCAGGGCATCCTTTTCGCGCCATGGCTGCACGCCAGCCTCGCGCACATCATGGCCAACACGAGCGGCCTCCTCGTGCTCGGCTGGCTGTGCATGTGGCCTCGCATCGCAAACTTCTGGCAAGCCACCGCCGGTGCAATGCTCGGCGCTGGCCTGTGTGCCTGGATCTTTGGCGCGCCCTGGACGGTGCACATCGGAGCGAGCGGCATTGTGTTCGGATACGCGGGTTATCTCGTCGCCCGCGGGTACTACACGCGCAATCTGCTCTCGGTGCTCGTTGCGCTGTTCGTCGCCGCCGCCTATGGGCTGAGCATGCTGTCGGGAGCGCTGCCGATCTACCCGGGCTTGTCGTGGC
>NZ_DATJWR010000099.1:0-4823 GCF_035501035.1 Paraburkholderia sp. | reverse complement strand
CGTGCCGCCCGTACCCTGCTTGAAGCCGATGATGCGCTCGACCGTCGTCACGTGGCGAAAGCGCCATTGGCGGAAGGCGTCTTCGAGATCGACGAGTTCTTCGGCCATCTCGTACAAATCCCAGTACTCCGAAGGATTGCGATAGACCTCGAGCCATGCCGCCTCGACCGTCGCGTCGTGCACGGTAGGCTGCGTCCAGTCGCGCGCGAGCCGGTCGGGCGCGATCGCGAAGCCGCGCCGCGCGAGCAGGCGAATCACTTCGTCATAGAAAGAGGGGGCTTCGAGCGTCGCCTTCACCTGCGCGTGAATCTCGGGCCGGTGCTCGTGAGGCTTGAGCATCTGCTCGTTCTTGTTGCCGAGCAGGAACTCGATCTGCCGGTACTGATACGACTGGAAGCCCGACGAGGCGCCGAGATACGGCCGCATGGCCGTGTACTCGGAAGGCGTGAGCGTCGAGAGCACGTTCCACGCCTGCACGAGCTGCTCCATGATGCGCGAGACGCGCGCCAGCTGCTTGAACGCAGGCGGCAGCGCGTCGCGGTGCACGTTGGCGAGCGCCGCGCGCAACTCGTAGAGCGCGAGCTTCATCCACAGCTCGCTCGTCTGGTGTTGCACGATGAACAGCATCTCGTTGTGATCGGGCGAGAGCGGATGCTGTGCGTTGAGCACGGCGTCGAGCGCGAGATAGTCGCCGTAGCTCATCGAGCCCGAGAAGTCGAGCTGCGCGTCGTGCCAGCCTTCGCCTCCGGCCGCTGCGCTCTGCGCCTGTTGCACGGGCGCTGCCGCGCCATGCCCGAACGGGCAGCCGCCGCGTGCGGCAGTCGCGCCTTCGACTGCGTCGGGCATGCCCGGCACCTGCATGTGATCGTTCATGTGCGGCTCCTCAGGTCACCGCGCCGCGCTCGGCGAATTCGGGCTTGCGCCAGGACTCGGTGGCGAGCACGTCGCGCAGCGTCTCCACGGCGTCCCACACGTCGACGTAACGCAGATACAGCGGCGTGAAGCCAAAGCGCAGCACGCGCGGTTCGCGATAATCGCCGATCACGCCGCGTGCAATCAGCGCCTGCATCACTTCATAGCCGTGCGGATGCTCGAAGCTCACGTGCGAGCCACGCTCCGCATGCTCGCGCGGCGTGACGAGCGTGAGGCCGTATTCCTTGCAGCGCGTCTCGACCAGTTCGATGAACAGGTCGGTGAGCGCGAGCGACTTGCGGCGGATTGCTTGCATGTCGGTTTGCAGGAACACGTCGAGGCCGCATTCGACGAGCGCCATCGAGACGATCGGCTGCGTGCCGCACAGATATCGCCCGATGCCGTCGTCGGGGCGGTATTGCGGGTCCATCTCGAACGGCTGCTTATGGCCCCACCAGCCCGAAAGCGGTTGCGAGAACGCATTCTGATGGCGCCTGGGCACCCACACGAAGCCGGGCGAGCCCGGGCCGCCGTTCAGGTATTTGTACGTGCAGCCCACCGCGTAGTCGGCGTTCGCGCCGTTCAGGTCCACGGGCACCGCGCCCGCCGAGTGCGCGAGATCCCACAGCGCGAGCGCACCCTGCGCGTGGATGTGCTCGGTGAGCGCGCGCATGTCGTGCATCTCGCCGGTGCGGTAGTTCACGTGCGTGATCATCGCCACGGCCACGTCCTTGCGGATCGCGGCGGGCAGCTCCGCGGGGTCGTCGACGAGGCGCAGCTCGTAGCCGCGGTCGAGCTGCTCGATGAGCCCCTGCGCGATGTACAGGTCGCTCGGGAAGTTCGAGCGCTCGGAGACGATCACGCGGCGCTTCGGGTCGCGCGCGTTCTGCACGCGCAGCGCGGCGGAAAGCGCCTTGAAGAGATTGATCGAGATGGTGTCGGTGACGACGACTTCGTTCTCGGCCGCGCCGATCAGCTTCGCGAGCTTGTTGCCGAGGCGGCGCGGCATGGCGAACCAGCCCGCGCTGTTCCAGCTGCGGATGAGTCCTGCGCTCCATTCGGCGCCGATCACGGCCTGCGCGCGCGCGGCCGAGGCCGCGGGCGCCACGCCGAGCGAGTTGCCGTCGAGATAGATCGTTTCGGGCGGGAGCGCGAACTGCTCGCGCAGGGCGGCGAGCGGATCGGCGCGATCGGCTGCCAGGGCTTCGTTGCGGTCGTTCATGTGTATATGTCGTGACTTGGCGGATTGAGCGGGATTGCGGGGATTCAAGTGGCGTCGGCGTCGGCGTCGACGTGTGGCAGCGCGCGCAGCACGGCGCGCACGGGGCTCGCGTCGAGTGTCGCGAACTTCAGCGGCAGCGCGATCAGTTCGTAGTCGCCTGGCGCGACGGCATCGAGCACGACGCCTTCGAGGATCGCCATGCGATGCGCGCGGATGCGGTGGTGCGCGTCCATCGTCTTCGATTCCTGCGGGTCGAGCGAGGGCGTGTCGATGCCGATGAGACGCACGCCGTGCGCGGCGAGCAGGTCGATGGTTTGCGGCGCGACGGCGCAGAACGCGCTGTCCCACCGGTCCTGCGGCGCCTGCGTGTAGGTGCGTAGCAGCACGCGCGACGGGATGCCTTGCAGCGCGCCTTCCACGTGGGCGGGCAGCACGAGCGGCGCGGCGCCCACGCAATGAATCACGCGGCACGTGCCGATATACGCGTCGAGCGGCACCGCGCCTATCGGAGCGCCTTCGGCGTCGTAGTGAAGCGGGGCGTCGGTGTGCGCGCCGGTGTGCGGCGAGAGCGTGACGCGCGCGACGTTGACCGGCGAGCCGGCTTCCATGCGCCACACGCGCTCGATGCCGACAGGCGTGTCGCCGGGCCAGACGGGCGTTTCGGGGTGGATGGGCGGTGAAATGTCCCAGATCTGTGTCATGTCAAAAGGTGCGCCCTAAAGCGTTGTCTCCATGTCAATCGAATGATAGGCAACCCCGCGTGAAATGTGCTTGCGAAAAAAACGCCGCAAACTTCGGTTGTTGGCACATAATTTGTTACAAGACGGGAATGGAGACCAAATATGAACGCAATCTCGCTTGATGCTACCGATTGCCGTATTCTCGCCGTGCTGCAAAACGAGGGACGGATCAGCAATCTCGATCTGGCGGAGCGTATTTCGCTCTCGCCGTCGGCGTGCCTGCGCCGTTTGCGGCTACTCGAGGAGCAGGGCGTGGTGGAGCGCTATCGGGCCAGCCTGAACCGGGAGATTCTCGGTTTCGAGATGGAAGCCTTCGTGCAGGTATCGATGCGCAACGACCAGGAAAGCTGGCACGAGCGCTTCGTCACGGCGCTGCGCGACTGGCCGGAAGTGGTGGGAGCCTACGTGGTGACGGGCGAGACACACTATCTGCTGCGCGTGCTCGCGCACAACCTCAAGCACTACTCGGACTTCGTGCTCAACAAGCTTTACAAGGCGCCGGGCGTGATGGACATCCGCTCGAACATCGTGCTGACGACGCTGAAGATGGAAGCGGGCGTGCCCGTGGAACTGATCGCGCAGCGCGAACCGAAGAGCGCGCAGGCGTAGCGGGAAATAGCGAGGGGCGCCGGGTTCGGCCGGCGGCGCGCAGCGTCAGAGCGATTGCAGCTGGTGGAACGCGCCGGCGTGGAACACGAGCGGCGAGGCGCTCGCGGCGTCTTCGCGCACGCCGCAGCGCTCTACTTCGCCCACGAAAATCACGTGGTCGCCTTCGTCGTAGCGGCTGCGATTGTGGCACTCGAACCACGCAATCGCGCCGTCCAGCACGGGCATGCCGGTGTCGCCCGACGCGTGTGATACGCCTTCGAAGCGGTCGCCCTTCACGGTCGCGAAGCGCTTGCACAGGTCGAGCTGCGACGCCGCGAGCACATTGATCACATAATGGCTGTTCGAGCGGAACACGGGCATCGACGCCGAGCGCGTGGCGAGGCTCCACAGCACGAGCGGCGGACTGAGCGAGACCGAGTTGAACGAGCTGGCCGTGATGCCGACGAGCTGGCCGTCGGGCGCGCGCGTCGTGATGACCGTCACGCCGGTGGCGAACTGGCCGAGCGCGCGGCGGAATGCGGCGTCATCGAAATTGGGCGGGCTGGCGCGGCGGGTCATGGGCGCGCGCCTTTGTGGCGGCCGTCGCTACGGTGGGCGTCACTACGTCGGCCGTCGCCATGGAGGGCCTTACGGGCCAGGGGCACGCGGGCGGCGGCAGGAGCGGGAATCGGCATCAACGTCATTTGGAAAATCTGCGAATTGTCACAATTTTAGCGGAAGCGGCGGTTGGCGGCTCGCGCGGCCCGCTGCGCCGGCAATGCGCCTGAGCGCGCAGTCACGATCAAAGGAGCGAAAAGCATGAATCAGACAGTCCAGACAGCACAGACAGTCGAAGAGGCCACCCTTGGCGGCGGATGCTTCTGGTGCCTGGAAGCGGTGTACCTGCGCGTGGACGGCGTAGTCGCCGTGGAGTCGGGTTACGCGGGCGGCCACGTCGCGAACCCGAGCTACGAGCAGGTCTGCGACGGCGGCACCGGCCACGCGGAGGTCGTGAAGGTGCAGTTCGACCCTGCGAAGATCGGCTATCGCGAGATTCTCGACATCTTCTTCGCGATTCACGATCCCACGCAACTGAATCGCCAGGGCAACGACGTGGGCACGCAGTACCGCTCGGCGATCTTCACGCACTCCGAGGCGCAGCGCGAAACGGCGGAGCAGGCGATCCGCGAACTGGCGGCCGAGGGCGTGTACGACGCCAAGATCGTCACCCAGGTGTTGCCGCTCGACGGCAACTACTTTCCGGCCGAGGCGTATCACCAGAACTACTTCGCGCAGCATCCGAACCAGGGCTATTGCGCGTTCGTCGTCGCGCCGAAGGTCGCGAAGTTCCGCCAGAAGTT
>NZ_DATJWR010000098.1:0-6085 GCF_035501035.1 Paraburkholderia sp. | reverse complement strand
CCGGTCAGCACCGAGAAGTAATTCGAAGTGGTCTGCCCGGTGGCCGAGCGCGGCAGCAGACGCATCGCCGTGGCGAGATCGTCGAGCGTCGGCAGCACCTTCTCGATGCCGGTGACCGCCACATGCACGCGGGGCATCACGGTACACATGCCCTCATTGCCCTCGTTCGTCACCAGCACGACCGAGCCCGTTTCCGCAACGAGGAAGTTGCCGCCCGTCACGCCCATGTCCGCCGAGAGAAAGTGCGGACGCAGCACTTCGCGCGCCTCGCGCGTCATGTCGGGGATTTCGGTCAGGCGCGGCTTGCCGTGTGTCTTCGCGAAGAGATCGGCGATCTCGTCCTTGTCCTTGTGCACGACGGGCGCAATGATGTGGCTGGGCGGCTCGTTGTCGTTGATCTGCAGGATGTACTCCCCGAGATCGGTCTCGATGGACTGCACGCCCATCTCCGCGAGCACCGTGTTCAGCCGCATTTCCTCCGAGACCATCGACTTCGTCTTGATGACCTTGCGCACGTCGTGCCGGCGGGCGATGTCCGCGACCAGCTGCGCGGCGTCGCGCGCGGTTTCTGCGTAAAGCACGGTCACGCCGCGCCGCGTCGCCTCGGTCTCGAACTGTTCGAGCCAGACATCGAGATTTTCCAGCGCCCGGTTGCGGCGAGCCTTGAGCGCCGCGCGCGTGGCCGGAAAGTCGATTGCGGTGATGGCCTCGGCGCGCGCCGAGACGAACTTCGTCGAGAGCTTCTTGAGGTTTTCCTGAAGACGCTGGTCGGCCAGCTTCTGGCCGGCGCGCGCCTTGAACTGCATCGATTGAACTTGCATGGCGTCGGGGCGAGGTTGAACGGTGTTCGACAGATTCCGGGCGAAGAAGCGCGGTGGCAGCGGGTGGCGCGTCAAACGTCGCCGGCCAGCACCTGGGCGATGTGCAGCACACGCGTGGTGGTGTCGCCAGTGCGCCGCAAGCGTCCTTCGATGTTCAGGATGCAACCAAGGTCGCCGAGCACGACGGCGCCCGCCCCGCTCGCCTGAACGTTCGCACACTTTTCGTCGGCAATGGCCGTCGAGATCGCACCGTACTTCACGGCAAAGGTGCCGCCGAAGCCGCAGCAGCGCTCGCAGTCCTTCATCTCGCGAACCTCGACGCCGCGCTGGGCGAGCAGCGCACGCGGCTGTGCCTTCACGCCAAGCTCGCGCAGGCCGGAGCACGAGTCGTGGTACGTCACGGGCCCGCTGAACGCGCCTTGCGGCAGCGTGACCTTCGCGACATTGACCAGGAAGTCCGTCAGCTCGTAGACACGCTCGCGCAACTTGCCGTAGCGCCCCATCAATTCGGGATCGTCGCGGAACAAGTCGCCATAGTGCACGCGGATCATGCCGCCGCACGAACCCGAGGGCACCACGACGTAGTCGAACTGTTCGAATTCACGCAGCGTCTTTTCCGCGAGATCGCGCGCGAGCGCGCGCTCGCCAGAGTTGTACGCCGGCTGGCCGCAACAGGTTTGCGCAGGCGGCACGACGACCTCATAGCCGGCCTCTTCGAGCAGCTTGAGCGTCGAAAAGCCGATTTCAGGACGCATCGTGTCGATGAGACAGGTGACGAACAAACCGACTCGCATGGGGACTCCTCGTGAAAACCGTCCCCGATTATCCGCTGTTTCGCTGCCGTCACCAACGCGCGCGTGTTCCTCCCCGCGCCTCGACCACGATGCCGCAGTGCAGCGCCCGAGTCCCGTCAAACGCTTACTTTTTTCACCATACGAGATACAATGAATTTTCTGTCTCACGCGTCAAGCGAATCGGAACCCATGAGCGAGACCCATCCAGATCCGAAGACCTCGATTCAGGTGATCGAGCGCATGATGCGCCTGCTGGACGCGCTGGCTGCACACAGCGACCCAGTCAGCCTGAAGGAGCTTGCGCAGCGCACCGAACTGCACCCTTCAACCGCGCACCGCATCCTGAACGACATGGTGAGCTGCCGTCTCGTCGATCGCTCCGACCCCGGCACCTACCGGCTCGGCATGCGTCTGCTCGAACTAGGCAATCTCGTCAAGGCGCGCCTTTCGGTGCGCGATGCAGCGCTCACGCCGATGCGCGAACTGCACCGGCTGACAGGCCAGACGGTCAATCTCTCCGTGCGCCAGGGCGACGAGATCGTTTATATAGAGCGAGCTTATTCCGAGCGCTCCGGCATGCAGGTGGTGCGCGCCATCGGCGGCCGCGCGCCGCTGCACCTCACATCGGTCGGCAAGCTGTTTCTCGCCGCCGACGAAGCGAACCGCGTGCGCGCCTACGCCACGCGCACCGGCCTTTCCGGCCACACGCGCAATAGCATCACCGACCTCGGGCGTCTCGAGCGTGAGCTCGCGCATGTGCGCCAGCAATTCTGCGCACGCGACAACGAAGAGCTCGAACTGGGCGTGCGGTGCATTGCCGCAGGCATCTACGACGACACCGGCAAGCTCGTGGCGGGCCTTTCGCTCTCCGCGCCCGCCGATCGCTTGCAGGATTCCTGGCTCGGCCAGTTGAGCAAGACGGCACTCACCATATCGGAGTCGCTCGGGTACCATCCGGAGCCCGCCGAAGGCAGCGTGCAGCCGGCTTGAGACCACAGCGCGTTACGGCCCAACAGACATACGCTCCCGAAAGCAAAACGCCCCGCAATTACGGGGCGTTTGTCATCACGAAACCGGAAACCCGGATCTCGCCGCGCAGCCTCAGGTGCCTGGGCCGCCTGCATCCGCGCTCGTGATGTGCGGCTGCTGGTCGGCGCCGCCGTTGTCGAGCCACGTGCGCACACGCGTCGCATCGGCGAAGCGCGAGTACTTTCCGCTCGAGTCGAGCAGCACCATGATCATCGGACGATTGTGGATCGTCGTTTGCATGACGAGACACTCGCCCGCTTCGTTGATGAAGCCCGTCTTCTGCAGGCCGATGTCCCACGATGCATTGCGGACCAGCGCGTTCGTGCTGTTGTAGGCGAGATTGCGCTTGCCGGTGAACACGTCGTAGCTGCGGTCGGTCGAGAACTGACGGATGAGTGGGTACTGGTAAGCCGCGTTCACCATCTTCACGAGGTCACGCGCGGTCGAAACGTTGTGGCTCGTGAGGCCCGTGGAATTCTCGAAGTGCGTATCGGTCATGCCGAGTTGCTTGGCCTTTGCGTTCATCGCTGCGATGAACGCCGGACGGCCGCCCGGGTAATAGCGCGAGAGCGCCGCCGCCGCGCGGTTTTCCGACGCCATCAGCGCAATGTGCAGCATGTCCTCGCGCGAGAGCACCGACCCCACCGAGAGGCGCGAACCGGTGTTCTTCTCGTAGTCGCGGTCTTCGTCCGTCACTTCGATCGGCTCCGAGAGCGAGGCCTTCGAGTCGAGCACGACCATCGCGGTCATGAGCTTCGAGATCGAGGCGATCGGCACCACGGCGCGCGAGTTTTTGTCGAAAAGCGGCTCGAGCGTGTTTTGGTCGACCACATATGCAACGCCGGAGCGCAGCATCAACGAGTCCGGCGTTTCATGCAGCCCGAACGCCTGGCCCACGGTCGGCTGGCGCGGCTCGAACGCGACACGGCGCACCGCTGTGTGATGGCGGCCGTTCATCGTGTAGGAGACGCGGCGCTTTTTCGCGACCGGACGCGCATCGTCGTCCTTCGCAGCCGCAGCCGCGGTGGTACGCGCCGCGCCCGCCTTTTTGGCCACCTTTGCCGGTGCCGGCTCGGCCTTCGCCGCCTTCTTGGTGACCTTTTTCGCGTTGGCCGTTTTCGCCGGGGTAGCGTCTTGCGACGCAGCAAAGGCGCTCACAGGCGCCACGAACGTCGCACTGATCGCGACGGACACGGCGACCGACAACGCGGTGCTGACAACCGACGACGGCAGCAGTGAGAGCGACAGGAACTTGTCGGATTTCATTGGTGTTCTTGATGGAGCGGCGGGATCGTTCGCCAAGTGTAGTAAAGCCACGAAAAATTCGCAAATTGAAGCACTTATCGGCGCTCATTAAACCGAAGTATGACCTTCGATTGAGCAGGTCAATGCACTTCCCGCATTCAATGGGGATAGACAATCGAAAAGCCGCTCCCCTCACCGCGACGCCGTTTGTCGAGAACGTTTGCGATGCATGCAAGGCGCGCTCGCTGCGTTAACGGCGTGGATCGTACAAAACTTGATTGAGGGCAAATACGGTTGAGATTGTCTGACCACCAGTGGCCGCCGTACCGCGCGACGCGCGTTCGACAGCAATGGATCTCTAACGTTCCACGTAGGAATCCGGTGGACGCACTCGGCAAAATCCCTCAAGTACGTTCATCGAATCCCTTCAACATCTTGCCAGAAGCCGCGATCTCGCGCTTGGCCTGCCCTGCCAGGGCGGTCGCCTGAACGGGCTGAAGCCCGGTGCAACGGGCGCTTCCAAACTTTGTCGTAGAAACTTTATGCACACAACATAAGTGTTTGTTTAATAATAAATTATTAAGTTTGTGCGACGCACCAAAAGATGCTTGACTTTCTTTGGCAGCATCCTAAAATCGAGTCAATGCTGCGACGCACAAAGCGCGCAACAGAACACCAGCCGCCTTGCCACTTACTCCAGGCGACCCAAGAAGGCCGCCAACCATCCAGGAGCGTAAACCATGAGTCTGCTGACCCCTGAGCAATTCGTCGCTGCACAGAAAGCCAACCTCGAAACCGTGTTCGGTCTCACCGGCAAGGCATTCGAAGGCGTGGAGAAGCTCGTCGAATTGAATCTTCAGGCCGTCCGCTCGAATCTGGCGGAATCGCAGGAACACGCCCAGCGCGCACTGTCGGTGAAGGACGCGCAGGAATTCCTGGCGCTGCAAACGAGTTATACCCAGCCGCTTACCGAAAAGCTGCTGTCGTACGGCCGTCATGTGTACGAAATCGCCTCGGCCACCCAGGCTGAGTTTGCGAAGGTCGCCGAGGCCCACTACGAAGAGCAGAACCGCAAGGTCCAATCGCTCGTCGACAACGTCGCGAAGAACGCGCCGGCCGGCTCGGAAACCGCAGTCGCCGTGATCAAGTCGGCCATCAACGCCGCGAACACGACCTACGAAACGGTCCACAAGGCCACGAAGCAGGCCGTGGAAATGGCCGAAAGCAACTTCAACGCCGCCACCGCCGCCGCGAGCAAGGCTGCCGCCCAGGCGTCGCGCTCAGCTGCCGCTTCGGCCAAGAAAACCGTCTGAACGTTGCCGGTTGAATCGGGGCGCGCGCTTAAGCAGTTTCGCGCCCCGCGCCGGACCTGACGCTCCGGCATGCCGCCCCCCGGCATGCCACTTGCCCGGTCGCCGACCGGGAATCTTTTTTACGCTCCGGCGCCTCTCGCCACGCTCCGCGTTACCCAAAAGCAAACGGCGCACTCCTCGCGGAGTGCGCCGTTTCTTCGTGCGCGCCGCAAACAGCAGCGGCGCGGCGCGACGTTACTTCTTCTTTTGCGGCGGCAGATCGGTACACACGCCCTCGTACAGCTCGGCTGCCATACCGATCGATTCGCCCAGCGTCGGGTGCGGGTGAATCGTCTTGCCGATGTCAGTGGCATCCGCGCCCATTTCCACGGCGAGGCAGACTTCGCTGATGAGGTCGCCCGCGTTCAGGCCGACGATGCCGCCGCCAATCACGCGATGCGTCTCTTCGTCGAAGATCAGCTTCGTGAAGCCCTCGTCGCGGCCATTGGCGATCGCGCGGCCCGAAGCGGCCCACGGGAACACTGCCTTGCCGTACTTGATGCCTTCGGCCTTGCACTGGTCTTCGGTCTTGCCAGCCCACGCCACTTCCGGATCGGTATAGGCCACCGACGGGATCTGCAGCGCGTCGAAGTACGCCTTCTCGCCGTGCGCCGCTTCCGCCGCCACGTGCCCTTCATGCACGGCCTTGTGCGCGAGCATCGGCTGGCCGACGACATCGCCGATCGCGAAGATGTGCGGCACGTTGGTGCGCATCTGCTTGTCGACTTCGATGAAGCCACGATCGGTCACAGCCACACCGGCCTTGTCCGCGCCGATCTTCTTGCCATTGGGCGAGCGGCCCACGGCGACGAGCACGAGGTCGTAGCGCTGCGCCTCGGCCGGC
>NZ_DATJWR010000097.1:0-3776 GCF_035501035.1 Paraburkholderia sp. | reverse complement strand
CATGTTGATGAATTCGAGCGACATTGAATACGATGTTTAGCTTCTAATCACGGTGAGTCATCTCACGCGATGACAATTTGGAGATTCCAGCGGTGAATGTTAGTGAAATTACAGTGCCGGACATCGGTGACTACAAGGACGTGCCCGTCATCGAGATTGGCGTGAAGGTTGGCGACCGAGTCGAGAAGGAGCAGTCGCTCGTCACGCTCGAATCGGACAAGGCGACGATGGACGTCCCGAGCCCCGTGGCCGGCGTCGTCAAGGCAATCCTGGTGAAGGTTGGCGATAACGTCTCGGAAGGCACAGAGATCGTCGTCGTCGAAGCAGAAGGCGCCTCGGCGCCTGCCGCGGCAAGTGCGCCCAAGGCGCCCGTCGAGCAGCCGTCCGACTCGCCGCAAGCCGCTCCGGCCACGCCCGAACCCGTGCCCGCCGTGCCTTCGGCACTCGCGCAGGCGCAGAGCACTCCGGCAGGCGAGGGCGGCGCGAGCCGGCTGAGCCATGCCTCGCCGTCCGTGCGCGGGTTCGCGCGCGAACTCGGCGTGGACGTGGGTCGCGTCACGGGCACGGGCCCGAAGGGCCGCATCACGCAGGACGACGTCACTGCGTTCGTAAAGGGCGTGATGACGGGCCAGCTGGCAGCGCCGGCGGCCGCAGCCGCACCGGCCGGCGGCGCTGGCGGCGAGCTGAACCTGCTGCCCTGGCCGAAGATCGACTTCACGAAGTTCGGCCCCATCGATCCGAAGCCGCTTTCGCGCATCAAGAAGATCTCGGGCGCGAACCTTGGTCGGTTCACGGATTCACGAATGCGTCGGCAGGCACTTCGCGAACTCAGTGCAGCGCTCCACGCTCGGCTTTAGTTGGTTGCTGCGCCTCCCATGCCGCGACCGCCCGCTCGAGATTGAAGAACATCCGGTCGCGCCCAAGCGTTTTGCCGAGCGGTGAATGCTGCACCATCGTCAGTACGCCCGGGTTGAGACCCACGAGCCAAAGCGTTATGCCCTGCGTGCGCAGCTTCAGTTCCGCTTCCGTCAGCATTTTGAGCGCCGTGTACTCGAGGTCGGTTACGGCGCGCAGATGGAGCACGACAATCTTTGGATGATTCTGCTCGATCAGCGTGCGTATCTTTTGGCCGACGCGCTCTGCATTGGCGAAAAAAATGGTGCCTTCTGGCCTTAATAACAGAAGGTCGGGAAAAGCCTCGTCGTCGGGGTGCTCCCCAGACGCAGGGCGAAACACGTTTGTGCCAGGTTTGCGGTGCAGTACATGTACCGGTGGATCGGACGTCTGGTGAGCAAGCGCCAGGAGCGAGACGACAATGGCGACGAGGATGCCCTGCAAGGTGCCAAAGAGCACGACGCCGGTGAGCGCAACCAGCGCCCACACCAACTCAGTGCGTCGAACAGCGGCGATCGCACGGAATTCCGCGGGCTTGATCAGGCCGATGGAATAAACGATAACAACTGCTGCCAGCGTAGCGTGCGGCATCAGTCCGATGAAGGGTGCGAGAAGTAGCATCGTGCCCAGCGTGACGGCAGCCGTGATCAGTTCAGCGAGCTGGCTGCGCGCGCCCGCGAGACGGTTGACGGCCGTCTGCGTGGTTCCGCCGCCTGCGGGCATGGAGCCGAGCAGCGCGCCACCCACGTTGGCAAGACCAATGGCCAGCAGTTCCCGATTCGGCTGTGGCGCGGGTTCCCCGCTCGCAGCGAACGCTCGCCCAGAAGCGATCGTTTCAGTAAAGCTCATCAGTGCAATGCAGGCGGCAACTGGCCCAAGCGACGCAACAAGGGATAGGTCCGGCATGGTGACGGGCGAGAAGCCCGTCGGCACATTGCCGACAATGTCGACCCCATATGACCGGAGTCCGAAGATGCTCACGCCACCGATCCCGCAAGCCACCGCGATCAGCGGTGCGGGCGCCCGTGGGAAAAAATGTTCGATTGCCAGCAGAATGCCCACCGTGATTGCCCCCACAGCGACTGTCGCTGCAGACACGTGAGGAATACCCGTGACGATGGCCAGCACGTTGTGGAAAAACGATCCCTTTGGGAAGTGAATGCCGAGAAGCTTCGGCAACTGATCCAGCACGATGATGACCGCAACACCTGCCTTGAATCCGGTGAGCACAGGATCAGAAATGAAGTTGGCGACGAATCCCAGGCGCAGGAGCGCGGCGAGCGTAAGTATGCTCCCGACGAGCAAGGTCAACGTAGCAGAGGCTCTCAGCAGTTCCGCCGTACCCGCTTCCGGGGCCAACCGGGCGAGGGGGGCTGCGGCGAGGATAGCGATCGTTGCGCTGGTGCTTACGCTGAGCGGCCGCGACGACCCCAGTAACGCGTAGATCACCATCGGAAGGAAGGCCGTGTACAGCCCGACCTGCACGGGTAGCCCCGCGACAGTCGCGTAAGCCATCGCCTTCGGAAGAACGACCGCAGCAGCGGTCGCACCGGCGATGATATCCGGCTTGATCCATTCCTTCTGATAGTCGCGGACCCACTCCAGCACCGAAAAGCGTAAGCCCCCAGCGGGATGTGTTGATGAATCGTGTTCCATGAGCGACTCCCGAAGCCACGAAGCCAGCCCGTGGAGCAAACGCGCAACCGCGCCGACGCGGGCGGCAGACTTCCAGCAGATTGCACTTGTCGAGCGCCCCGATTTATGACTGTTGCACATGCCGTGCATTGCTGTTCCGAACCATGGCGGACGCAACAATGTCGTTCTGGTCGATAACAGTCGATGCGCCCGCCTTCTGAAGTAACAGTCTGCGCAGCTCGTTCTCACCTGACACCACGATTTTGAGCGCGGGATTGAGCGTGTGTGCCACCAGCGTGATCTCCAGATTACTGTTCGGATCGGAGCCTGTCACGAACAGCGCACTGGCAGTGCCCAGCCGGGCACGCTCAAGTACGTCGTCGAAGGAACTCTGATCGCCCAGGATGACCATGTATCCCAGTCCGGATGCTTTTTCGGCCCGCTTTACGTCGCTATCCAGCACGAGCACGGTCGCTCCCGCACCTAGCAGACGGGCGGCGACCAACTGGCCGACCGGACCAAACGGGCAGACAACGATATGGTTGTTTAGCGTTTCGAGTTTGTGGTCCATAGCCCTGTTCTCCCAGAAGACCATCACGTCGTCGCCCGACAGCATTCCCGTCAGTTGGCGCAACGCGTAGCCGGCAACGATCACCGTCGCAAGCATGGCGACCAGCATGAATATCTTTTGGCCAGTATTGAAATCCGAGAAGTCGCCCAGGGTCGTGACGAGGTTCACCGCATCCCAGAAGGCCGTGAACATCTTCATGGTCAACGGCGCATCTGAACGGTCGAGCAGCATCAGCCCGACCGACGATCCTAGCACCACCAGAACCAACAGCCCAACCGCCAGGCGCGCGCGGCGGTGCCATTCCTTGATACGTAGCCCGCCGAGCCGCGGTTCTTCGATCCGGTACATCCGATTGCTCCTCCAATCCGCTGTTTGAATTGCAGTCCGAAGCATTCGCGGGAAGCAGGCCCGCACGACATGCTTTCCATCCGTACCGAGTTACCGATTACATCATGTCATGCGGGCACGGTCCTCGTGTCGATGCGTTGCAGGAATACGCGGGAGCATTCGGGTATGCGTCGTCAGCGCCCTTAACGTGCATTACGCAATCCCCCTTCACTTCGAGACGCGATGCGGCATTGCTCAATATTTTTCGGGCACGTACCTGAAAGGATGGTTCGATTCGCGATACCCCTCGGCCTTTTGTCGGTGGGGCAACGACACCCTCTCCCTCGGT
>NZ_DATJWR010000096.1:0-17855 GCF_035501035.1 Paraburkholderia sp. | reverse complement strand
TAGACCTTCACCAGCATCAGGGTTTGCCCGTACATGGTGGCGACCGAGAGCTTGTGAGGGCGGATCGTCGGCAGATCGACGAGGCGGGTTTCGATACGTTCGATCGTGGCTGTTTTCATCAGGATGTCTTATGAATTGCTTTTCGCGGCACGGCGAATGACTTCGCGACGTGCACGCGATTCCTTCACCCGGCACTGTCTGTGCTCGCATATCGTGGGACACCACAAGTTAGTAATCCGCGCGACATCTGTCAAATCAATCATATATGCCGCCTATCATCCATCGCATGGATTTTCATGGCTGTCGGGCAATGCGCATCGATACGAAGAGCAGGTGCGATTTTTCGTGGATGGACAGCGCGGAACCCGTCATGAAGCGCATTCATAGTGCTCATTTTTGGCCCGAATTTGACCCGCGCTTTTGCGGCTCATATCGTTGCCCCATGCCGCGACGATGTGACTCACCTGCATTGCCCGGCATCTCCACAGCGCGGCATCCTCAACTTCGTACATGGCCTTCACCATGAATCCAGACGCCTTGAATTCTGACCTGAGTGCTCCCCTCGTCGCCCCCCACAAGGTGCGCGCGGCGAGCACCGTCCGCCGAGCGGTGATCACCGCCGTACTCGGACAGATACTCGAGTGGTACGACTTTTTCCTCTATGGCACCGCCGCCGCATTGGTGTTCGGCAAGCTCTTCTTTCCCGTGGGCAGCGATCCGTTGACGGGCACCATCGCGGCTTTCGGCGGCTTTACCGTGGGTTTCATCGCGAGGCCGATCGGCGGCGTGCTGTGCGGCCACCTCGGCGATCGCTACGGCCGCAAGGCCGTCATGATGCTCACGATCATGACGATGGGCACGGCCACCGTGCTCATGGGTGCGTTGCCCACTTATCATCAGATCGGTATTGCCGCTCCTATTCTGTTAGTCATCCTTCGTATTGTCCAGGGGCTTGCCGCGGGCGGCGAGTGGAGCGGCAGCATCCTGCTCATCCACGAAAACGCACCGCCAGCGCGGCGCGGCGCGCTCGCCGCCTGGAGCCCGAGCGGCGCGGCGTTTGGCTTCGTGCTGTCCACAGGGGCCTTCATGCTCGCGCAGAATCTCTCGCACGACGACTTCCTGAGCTGGGGCTGGCGCGTGCCGTTTCTCGGCAGCGCCGCGCTCGTCCTGCTCGGCCTATGGGTGCGCCGCTCGGTTGGCGAGAGCGCCGCATTCGCCGAGGTCAAGGCAGCGCGCAACGAAAGCCGCATGCCCGTCATCGACGTTCTGCGACAGTGCCCGCGCGAAGTGCTGACCGTGTTCGGCCTGCGCTTTGGCGAAGGCGGCGCGTCTTATATCTTCTTCGCCTTCTCGATCGCATACGGCCAGTTTCTCGGCATCAAGTCGTCGTGGATACTAGGCGGCCTCACGCTCTCCATGCTTCTGATGATCCCCGTCGCGCTGCTGGTCGGACACATTACCGACAAGGTGGGGCGCAAGCCGGTGTATCTGCTCGGCGCCATTGCGATGGTGCTCGTTGCGTGGCCGTACTTCGCGCTGCTCGGCTCGGGCGAGTACTGGAAGGTGATTGCCGCACTCCTGCTAGCGAACAGCCTGACGCTCGGCATTCTGGAGGGCGCGCAACCCGCCTTCATTAGCGAGCTGCTGCCGGTGCATTTGCGCTACTCCGGGCTTGGCATCGGGCGGGAGATCTCCTCGGTGCTGGGTGGCGGCCTCTCGCCGATGATCGCCACCGGCCTGCTCGCTTATTACCACAGCGCGGTGCCGGTCGCGCTCTATCTCGGCACACTCGGACTAATCACGGTGATCGCCACCTGCTTCGCTCGCGAGACCTGGCCCAAAGCCATGCGCATCAAGGCCAATCAGCATTACGAATGAAATTTTCGGGGCCACCCGAGACACGTAACCCGTTTCCAGCTTTTCAAGAGGCACCCCCCATGCATGCCCTGCAAACCGCAAGCTCCGATGCCCGCGCCACCGATCTGCGGATCATCGCCGCACAGGATGACTATCCCGAGTACCCCGGCCCGCTTTCGCTCGACGCGCTGATCGAGGAAGTGGAGCGCCGACGCGACGACTTCGACGCACTCTCGCACGTCCCTCGCGACATGGTCGCGAAGATGAAGCGCGCGGGCATCTACCGCGCGAGCACGCCAAAGCGCTTCGGCGGCGACGCACTGCCGCCGCACCAGTTCCTCGCGATGCTCGAACGCATTGCCATTGCCGATGGATCGACCGCGTGGGTTGCCGCGTTCGGCTCGGCGAATACGTACCTCGCCTCGTTGCCTGTCGAAACCCAGGCGAAACTCTACGCAAGCGGTCCTGACCAGGTTTTCGCCGGCGGACTCTATCCGCTGCAAAAAGCCATACGCGCGCCGGGCGGCTTCCACGTTAGCGGCCAATGGCGCTTCGCGAGCGGCTGCAAAGGGGCTGACTGGATTGGAGTGGGCATCGGCGGCACGCCCGGCAATGCCGGTGAGCCGAACACCGGCAAGCCGTTCACGGCCGTCCTCCCAGCCAGCGAGGTCGAGATCGTCGATAACTGGAAGGTGGTCGGCATGCAGGGCACGGGCAGTCACGACCTGCGGCTGAAGGACAAGTTCGTCGATGAGGCGTGGACCTTCGTGCGAGGCGGTGCGGCACTGATCGACGAGCCCCTCTATCGCTATCCAGCCGTCGCTTACCAGGCGCAGGTGCATGCTTGCGTGAACATCGGTCTCGCGCGCGCCGCACTCGACCTGCTCGCGGGCCTGTCGGGCGTGACGCAAACCACCACGGGCGCACCGCACCTTGCCGACCGCGCCTACTACCGCACGGGCCTCGCGCAAGCCGAGGCACGCCTGCGCAGCGCCCGCGCGTTCTTCTTCGAGTCCGCCGAAGCGGCATGGCAATCGATCCTCTCGGGCGACCCGATCACGCCCGCCGAGGCCAATATCCTGCGCCTGAGCGCGACGCATGCCGCGCACACGTGCGCCGACGTCGTGATGGCGGCGTACAAGATGGCGGGCATCGGTGCGATCTACCAGGAGAGCCGGCTGCAGCGCCTCGTTCGCGACTCGATTGTCGTGACGCAGCATGCGTTCCTCGGCGAAGGCACCTACGACGCTTCCGGTGCTTTGTTCGTCGGCATCCCGCCGGTCACGCCCTTTCCCTGAACGAGGAGGTCCGACTGCCATGACCCAGGACGATATGCGGCTGCACTTTCGCAACGCCATGGCCTCTCTCGCGGCGGCCGTCAACGTGATCACCACCGACGGCCCGCAAGGGCGCTGCGGCATCACGGCAAGCGCGGTCTGCTCCGTGACCGACACGCCGCCGACTATGCTCGTCTGCATCAATCAGGCGAGCTATGTGCACGACATCCTGCACGGCAACGGGCAGGTCTGCATCAACGTGCTCGGCGCGCGTGGCCAGGCGCTCGCGCGCCTGTTCGCGGGCATGACCGGCTGCTCGATGGCCGAACGCTTCGATCAATGCGAGTGGCAATCGGGCCGGCTCTCGGTTCCGGTGCTGGCCGACGCGATTGCGAGTCTCGAAGGCACGGTCTGCGAAAGCAAGACGGTGGGCTCGCATTCCGTGATCTTCGTGCGTATCGAGCACATCGCTTTGCGCGACGAAGGCGACGGCCTGATCTATTTCGGCAGACAGTTCCATCGGCTCGCGCGCGCGGCCGTTGCCACTGCAGTGGGGTGAGCATGCAAGTCTGCTTATTTCTCGATGGGGGATCCGGCGGGGAGCCGCCACTCGACCTTCACGCATTGAAACGCACAGCGAGCGAAATAGATGGCCTTTGCCAGCTCGTCGCGCATGAGCCGATCGCGGACCCGGGCGGTCCGCATGGCGCGCCGGATCCGGCAACGCCGTCGTGCATGCTGCAATGGTACTTCGACGACCTCTCGGCCCTGGAGATCGCTCTCGAACCGGAGGGCGCAGTCCATCGCGCGCTGCGGGGCGCGGCGCTCGCAAAGCTGGACACGCACGGGTTCTCGCAGCAGGTCATGGCCGTGCGCAAGCTCGCGCCGCCGCAGGCCAAGGCCATAAGCGACCACGCAGAGCGATGCACCTATATGGTGGCCTACGAAGGTCCTGCCGAGGACTTCGGGGCATGGCTCGCGCATTACCTCACGCACCATCCGCCGTTGATGCTGCAGTTGCCGGCGTTGCGCGAGCTGGAAATCTACACGCGCATGGACAGCCGCAGCGGCTTGCCTTTCGCGCACGCCAACGCCATGCAGCGCAACAAGGTCGTTTTCGACGATGCGGACTCGCTCGCCCGTGCGCTCGCCTCGCCGGTACGCGACGCAATGCGGCGCGACTTCCACGCTTTGCCGCCGTATGGCGGTGCAACTCCGCATTACCCAATGCGAAGCATTTACGGTAAATTCGCTGGACCGTGACTGGCTTTCGCACTGCCATCGAGCAGGAAGCGCGCAAAGCCGGCGCGATGCCCCAAGCGCCCGGCACGCGCATAGCCCCCGTTCGAGACGCAGTGCATGAGTCAACCCAACCTTGCCGGCACCGACCTGAACCTGCTGCGGGTATTCCTCGCTATCTGGGATCTGCGCAGCCTGACCGCAGCGGGAGAGCGGCTCGCGCTCACGCAGCCTGCCGTCAGTCACGCTCTGCGCCGGCTGCGCACGCTTTTCGAAGACCCGCTCTTCGTGCGCACGCCAAACGGCATGGCGCCCACCGACGCCGCTTTCCGCCTCTATCCGCCGCTCTCGCAGGCGTTCGCGCTGATCAACGAGGCTGTGCAACAGCGCGCGAAATTCGACGCCGCCACGGCGCAGCGCGTCTTCCGCATCTCGATGTCGGACATGTCGGAGTTCTATTTTTTGCCGCCCCTGCTCGCCATGCTCGATCGCGAGACGCGTGGCATTCGCATCGAGGTGACCAATGTGCCGGTCGAAGCGGTGAGCGCGGCCATGCGCGCGGGCGAGATCGATCTCACGCTCGGTTACGTGCCGGGGCTCGATGCCGGTTGCGTAACGCAAACGCTCTTCGTCGACGAGCATGTGTGCGTGGTGCGCGCGGGGCACCCCTTGCGCAAGACGAAGCCCACGCGCGAAGACCTCGCGGCCCTGCGCTACGTCTACGCGAGCACCAATGCGACCGGCCATCGCATGGTCGAACAGTGGCTCGAAGAGCTGAATCTCAAACGCGAAGTGGTGCTCAGGCTGCCGCATTTCGTGGTCGCGCCGGAGATCGTGATGAACACGGATCTGGCGGTCATTTTCCCGAGAAGCATCGCGCAGCGGTTCAACCGCGGCAAAGCCTTTCGTATCCTGCCCTTGCCGTTCAAGCTGCCGCCCATCGAAATCCAGGTGCATACGCACACGCAGTTCGCCGCCGATCCGGGCATCGCCTGGCTGCGGGAGACCATCTACGCAATGTTCCATCGGGCTGAAGCCTGAAGCCTGAAGCCTTGAGCTTGAGGCTTGCCCCCATCCATCGCGCTGATAACAGCACTCGATTTCGGTTGATTTGACGCCGCAATCTCAAAACTCGACACTGCCTGCCATAAGTCGCTTCGATCCGTCGCCCACCCGCCGTGGGTGCACGTCCTGCCCCTTTCAATGCGAGTCCCTATGGCTTCCGTACATCCCCCAGCCACCGTGAAGCACGTGGCCGCGAATTCCGAATACTCCCTAAAACGTATCGTGATCGCGTCCGTGGCCGGCAACGCGATGGAATGGTACGACTTCTTCGTCTACAGCACGGCCGCTGCGCTCGTATTCGGGCAACTGTTCTTTCCGCCCAACGCCGATCCGCTCGTCGGTACGCTGGGCGCGTTCGCGGCCTTCGCGATCGGATTCGTCGCGCGCCCGTTGGGTGGCATCGTGTTCGGGCACATCGGCGATCGCTATGGGCGACGGGCGTCGCTCGTCTGGACATTGCTCATCATGGGCGTTGCGACCTTCGGCATCGGCCTGCTGCCCGGTTATGCCGAGGTCGGCCTGTGGGCGCCCGCTGCGCTCGTCGCCCTGCGTCTCCTGCAAGGCATCGCCTCCGGCGGCGAATGGGGCGGCGGCGTCCTCATGATCAGCGAAAGCGCGCCGCCCGAAAAGCGCGGCTATTACGCCGCGTGGAGCCAGTTGGGCGTGGGCGGCGGCTTCGTGCTCTCGTCCGCGGCGTTTCTCGCAGTCGAGGCGCTGCCGCGCGATCAGTTCCTCGCATGGGGATGGCGTCTGCCTTTTCTCGCGAGCATTCTCATCTTCGCGATCGGCGTGTATATCCGGCGCTACCTGCCTGAAAGCCGCGACTTCGCGACTGCCGAACAGGCGGGCAAGACATCGCACATGCCGGTGCTCGAAGCCATCCGGCGGCACCCGAAAGAGATCCTCATGGCGATGGGCCTGCGTGTCGCCGAGAACGGCGGCGCCTATATCTTCCTCGCGTTTTCGCTCGTCTACGGCAAATTCGCTGGCATCCCCAGTTCGACGATGCTCACCGGCGTGATGCTCGCGATGGTGGTCGAAATGGGGGCGATGCTCGCATGGGGCCGGCTCTCGGACCGTATCGGCCGCAAGCCCGTCTACATGATCGGCGCGCTCTCGCTCGTCGCGGTGGCCTTCCCGTTCTTCTGGCTGCTCGACACGCATTCCACGCCGCTCATCTGGCTCGCGCTCGTAGTGGGCACCGCGGTCTGCCACGGGGCGATGATCGGCACGCTGCCCGCGCTGGTCGGCGAACTCTTCAGCACCGAGGTGCGCTATTCGGGCGTAGCGCTCGGGCATGAAGTGGCCTCGATTTTCGCGGGCGGTCTCTCGCCGTTGATCGCCACCGCCCTGCTCTCGCACTATCACGCGTCCTGGCCGGTGTCGCTGTTTCTCGTCGCGCTCGGCGTCATCACGGTCGTGACCTTGAAGTTCACACACGAAACGCGCCGGACGTAATTCGGCACGCGTCGAGGTCGATCGACCTCGACGGATGCGCTTCTATGCCTCGATTGCCGAGTTGTAACGCGGCGCCAGGCCGAGATGCTCGAGCAAGTGTCCGAACTCGCCGAGCCGCCGCTTCACATACGCGGGCACCTCCACGTCCGCGTAGTCGTAGAAGCCCCGGCCGTCGCGAATGCCGTCGCGCCCTTCATCCATATGCCTCGTGACGATGGCGGCCGGCTCGAAGCGCGGGCCGATTTCCTTCGCGAGATAGTGCGACGCGTAATACAGAATGTCGCAACCGCCCCAGTCGATGAATTCGAGCAGCCCGAGGATCGAGAAGCGCAGGCCGAAGCCCGTACGCACGGCCATGTCGATGTCGTGCGCGCTCGCCACGCCCTCTTCCACCATGCGCGCCGCCTCGTTCATGACGAGCGCCTGGATGCGCGGCACGATGTACCCCGCCGACGGCGCGCACTCGACCGGCACCTTGCCGACGCGCCGCAGGAGATCCTTGAGGCGCGCGATGACCGAGTCGTCCGTGATGCTGCTGCGGCTGATCTCGACGAGCGGTATCAGATGCGCGGGATTGAGCCAGTGCGCGTTGATGAGACGCTGCGGATGCGTGACCACCTTTTGCAGATCGGTAACGAGGAACGTCGAAGTGGTGGAAGCGATCGTCGCCGTGCTGCTCACGCGCGCGCACAGCCACGCGAATGCCGCCTCCTTGGCCGCCATCAATTCGGGCACCGCTTCGAACACCACCTCGCAATCGCCCAGCACAGCTTCGCAGCCCGTACGATCGAGCACTTCGACTCGCGCGAGCGCATCGGCTGCCTGTTGCGCGTCGATGCGTCCGAAATCGACCTGTGTCTGCAACTGCCGGCCAATCTCGCCGAGCGCGGCCGATGCGAACGCGTCGCGTGCGCGAGCCTCGCGTTCCTTGAAATCGATGAGCGTGACGCGCAATCCTGCAAATGCGAACGCGAGCGCAATGCCCTGCCCCATGCGTCCTGCGCCGAGCACATGGACGTGTTTCACCTCGGCAGCGTGGTGCGTCATGCGAGCCCCCGCGCTAGCAGTTCGCGCATGGCCTCGCGCGAAAGCGAAGCGAGCCCGAGGTTTTCGAGCGTGCGGCCCTCGCCATAAAGATCGCGCTCGGAAACCGCGCTCGCAATACTCAGGAGTCCTTGTGCTACAGGCGTCGGCACGCCGGCCCAGCGTCCGGCGGAGACGAGAAACGACAGCCCGAGCCGCGTGTCCTCCAGCATGTAGCGATGCGCCTTCAGGTCGATCTTCTCGCGCCAGTCGCCGCTGTCCGTCAATTTGCCGTGTGCGCCGCGTCCGTACATCCACTCGTCGCCTTCGCTCGCGTAGTGATCGGCGAGCGGGAAATGCGGCGCGCCATAGCCGAGCGCTTCGCGTACGGCCATGCGCTCTGCGTCGAGTGCATTCGTCACGCGGCGGATCGACGGTTGCGTGCCTTCGTTGTGAATGTCCCAGGACTCGAAATGCTCGAGCGGCCCCGCGTTCATCATGATGAGCGGCGGATGGATCACCGGTCCCGCATTCATGAGCGCGCCGCTCAGCGCATCCTCGATCGGCTCCACGCTGGGGTAGCCTTGCGTGAGCACGGCGAACGCCCAGCTGGCCGCTTCGGCGGGAAACACGCCCGTGGGCAGGCGCGTTGCGTAGGCGCTGATGACCACGTCGTTCTCGCCGTGGCGACGCACGAGATAGGGCAGCGTGCCGGTTTCCGCGAACGCCACGCGCGCCCGGTTACCCGCATCGGCTTTCGCCTTCGCGAACACGTAGCTGCCGAACGTGCCCGGCGGCAGATAGACCACCTGTCCTTCCGTGAGGTGCGGGGCGAGCTGGCGCGCGAGCGATTCGTGAGTCGTGGAAGGCAGCGGGATCACGATCAGCCGCGCCTCGCGCACCGCGCTGCCGAGGTCGTCGACGAGGCGAATGGCGCCGCGCGCCTCGCCCACGGGCACGCGCCGCTTGCCGCGCCAGTCCTTCACGTTCAACTCGCCCAGTTCGCGCAAACGCGCGCATCCTGCCGTATCGCGCCGCCACCATGTCACGTCATGCCCTTTTTCGAGCATGTCGATTGCTGCTGCAAAGCATCCGTGCCCGCCGCCCAGTACGCAAACCTTCATTCTTCACCTCCTTGTTCGATAGCAACGAGAGTAAAGGGGTGGCTTTCCTGCTGCGCTACAACACGCGCAAGCGCTGTTCAACTCCGGCAACGCTTTCGCATCGCCCGCGCATGCGCACGCTTCGCGACGTATATGAGGGTGAATCCTTTCTTGCGCGGACTTATTGACCATCGGATCATAGGCAAAGAGGCTCTCTGCCGTCTCTTCGAGGCCATTGAACGATGGACATTGCGATTCCCCGCAAACACAGCAACCGGCTCGGCGCAACACGTGCGCGCGAGGACGTCGAACGCGAGGTGGCGAAGCTGCTTTGTGAGCACCGCATGGAGGTGTCGGGCCGCGAGCCGCTGAACGCCGAGCTGTATAGCGTCGCGATGCACCGCGCGAGCCTGCTCGAACTGTGCTACGGCCGTGAAACACATATCGACGCCGGCGAACTCGATCACCATTACCTGTTTCGCACGACCCTTGCCGGCCATTGCGAGTTGCAATCGGGCAATGAACGCGTGTCGCTCTCGACGGGCAGCCTCAGCGTGTCGTCGCCCTCGCGCAAGAGCTGCATCCGCACCGATACGGCCTGCCGCAACCTGCTGCTGCGCATCGACCGCGCCGCGCTCGAAATCAAGCTTGCCGAGATGCTGCAAAGCTCGTTGCGCCGTCCACTAGTGTTCGATCTCGAAGTCGGCAGCGCGCACGGCGGCACCGCCGTGTTTCATTCGACGTTGCGCTATTTGTGCAGCCTGTGCGAGCAGATCGACGCGAGCGCGCGCGACAGCCTGCTCGGCCCCGAGCTCACGCAGTGGCTGGCCACGCTGCTGCTCATGCAATTGCCGCATTCGTACAGCGAAGCGCTCGCGCGCGGCGCGAAGCCGCCGCTGCCGGCGCACGTCAAACGCGCGCGCGAGTATATCGACGCGCATCTCGGCGAGACGCTTTCCGTCGAAACGCTCGCGCAAGCCGCGGGCGTTTCGACGCGCACGCTGCAAAACGGTTTCAGCCAGTTTCTCGATCAGTCGCCCGCCGAATACGTGCGTGAACGGCGCATCGAAGCCGTGCATCGTACTTTGATGGAGGACCCGGAGCGCAGCGTCACCGACGTGCTGCTCGAGCACGGCGTGCACAGCTTCGGCCATTTCGCGAAGGCGTACGCGCGCCGCTACGGCTGTCCGCCCTCCGCGACCGCGAAGCGCGGCGCATGGCGAGCGTCCTGATGGCGACTCCCAACGACCTCAATCCGCCAGTGGGAGAAGAATCCGACGGCGCGCTGCGCGTGCAGGATCTAGACCTGAACCTGCTCAAGACCTTCAACGCGGTCTACGCCGAAAAGCACGTGGGGCGCGCCGCACTGCGCCTTGGTATCACGCAGCCTTCCGTGAGCCATGCGCTGGGTCGCCTGCGCCTGCTCTTTCACGACGCGCTCTTCGTACGCACGGGCGGTGGCGTCGAACCCACGCCGCGCGCGCAGCGTCTTGCGGCGTCGATCGACAGCGCACTCTCGATCCTGCAAGCGGTGCTCGACGAAGGCGCCCAGTTCTCGCCCTCAACCTCGCGCCGCACGTTCCGCTTGTACATGAGCGATTTCGCGGAAACCGCATTCCTGCCGACGTTAATGCGCGAACTCGACGAACGCGCGCCAGGCGTCGTGATCGAGACGCTGCATATCGACGAAAGCCAGTTCAACGTCGCAATCGAATCGGGACGTATCGACTTTGCGATGGGCCACTTTCCCCATGCGTTCACGCACTTCCATCGCTGCGAGCTGTTGCAGGAGCGCTATGTGCTGATGATGCCGCGCCGCGTGGCCGAGCGTTACGCGCTCGACGAGCAGTTTGTGCTCGACCGGGCGGCGCCGCCTGCGTTGCAGTTCATCGCGGTGAGTTCGCATTCGCAGGCCACGGTTCTGCTCGAACAGCATGGGCTCGCCTCGCGCGTGCGCGTAGCGGTGCCCAACTTCATGGTGGTGCCGGCCATACTCTATCGCTGCGACTACGCGCTGATTCTGCCGAGAACCGTTGCGCGCGCCTTCGCGCCGCTCGGCGAGATGGCGGCGTTCGAGATCGCCAATGCGTCCACGTGGCCGGTCAATGCGTACTGGCATCGACGCTTCGACGCGGACCCGGGCCACCGCTGGCTGCGCGCGCTGCTCATGGAGTTGTTCCGCATCGGCACGCGCGAGCCCTACGAGAGCTGGCTCGCCATCCCGCCCAGCCTGAGGCCGCCCGCGCTCAACGCGTGAGCGCGGACATAGGCTTGACGTGCTCAGAATGAAGTGAGGATGCCTGCCACGATCGAGCTGGCGGTTGCCCCCGGCGTGCCGACCGGCACCGCGCCGCCACCCGCGCCGTTGATCGAGAACGCCGCGTGCTCGCCGTTGCGCACCATCGCCGCGCCCGTATAGAGGACCGTGCGCTTCGAGAGCGGATAGTCGAGGCGCAGCCCGTACGAATCGGCATTGCCTTCGCTATCGGCGATCTTGTGATAGTGACCGTAGCTCACGAGCAGCGACGCCTTGCCGATGGGCACCGTCGCATTCAATTCGAAGAAGTCGTTGTGCGGGTTCGAGTACGCGCTTGCCACCGCCGTCGTCACGTCAGGGCCGCCACGGTGCCGCAGATAAATGAACGCGGGCTTCACGAAGCCGAAGTCGTACGAGATCGCACCGAGCGCATAATTGCCGGTCCCGGTGGGACTCGTCGGCGAGAGCGCCGCGGCGGTGGCCGTGCTGAACTTCTGCTGCATGTAGTCGAGGTCGATCGAGAGCGGCCCGTTCGCGTAGTTGAGCGAGGCGCCATAGGTATCGCCGAGTGTCGACGGCACGTTGTTCGCGCCGTTGACGCCGCGCGAGGCCGTCGCGCGCAGCAGGAAGCCGCCGATGCGTGGCGACGTGTAGCGCAGCGTATTGTTCGTGCGCAGAAACCAGGGCAGCACGAAGTTGTTCGACGCATTGCCCCACGCGAGACCGGCACCGTAGCCAGGCAAGCTGTAGGTCACGAACGACGTGTGCAGCACCGTATAAGTCTCGCCGCCCTGCAAGCCGCCGAATGGCCCGGTCAGCCCGACCCATGCCTCGCGGCCGAACAGCGCCCCATTGCCACTGATTGCGCCATTGGCCGAGTTGAAACCGTTTTCGAGCTTGAAGATCGCGGCATAGCCGCCGCCGAGATCCTCGACGCCCTTCAAGCCCCATTGCGTCGCGAAGAGATTACCCGTGCCCATGCGCACCACATGGTCCGGCCCGAAGTTCGCGTACTCGACCGACGTATCGATACGGCCGTACAGCGTGACGCTCGATTGTGCGAGGGCCGGCACGGCCGCCGCCATGCCCACGAATGAAATACACCACTTCCAGTTGGTCATCCCTGTCATCCCGGCGAGAAGAGTGGATCTTCGCTTCGCTTGCAAGCCTGCGAAGCGCACCACGTTTATTTGAAAAACCGGCAGAGCCCGCAATGCACGGGATTTGCCAGACAGAACCGGGGCGAGTCTAGAAAGGCCAATATCGAACGTCGATCAAGCCGGCCGTATATCACTTATAGATTTCATTCATGAGCGCGGCAGCACACGGTGAATGAAGCCGCGAAGGCCTGTCTGCTCGTGATTTGCGGGGATGCACCTGGTAAATCCTTTAGGCGGCTCGGTAGTTGCCAGCAGATACGTGGGACACATACGCCTTTGTCTTCGAAATTTGTTTACGTACGCTGGCTTGCCTCATCTGTGTGCATGCACCAGAGAGCAAGAGGTTTCGCGCTCACAACACAATCGATACACCGGAGGACACGAATGCACCCCACCACTGCCACGACGCCCGTCAGCGCAAAAGGCGGCAGACGCTACACGTACGAGTGGTACGTGGTGCTGATCTGCATGCTTGCCTATGTCTTCTCGTTCGTCGACCGCCAGGTGCTGGCGCTCATGATCGAGCCGATCAAGCGCGACCTGCAGTTGACCGATACGCAGTTCAGTCTCCTGCAAGGCTTCGCGTTCTCGCTTTTCTATGCGGTGATGGGCATACCCCTCGCCTACCTCGCTGACCGTCATGCGCGGCCGCGCATCATCGCAACGGGCATCGCGCTCTGGAGCGTCGCCACGGCCGCCTGCGGCATCAGCCAGAATTTCCTGCACATGTTCCTTGCGCGCATGAGCGTAGGCGTGGGCGAAGCCTCGCTTTCGCCGGGCACCTATTCGATGCTCGCCGACTACTTTCCCAAGGAGAAGCTCGGCCGAGCAGTGGCTGTGTATTCGCTCGGCTCGTTCGTTGGCGGCGGCATCGCGTTTCTGATCGGCGGCTACGTGATCGCGTTGCTCAAACAGGCATCGATGGTAACGCTGCCTCTTGTGGGTGCGGTGCACGCGTGGCAGGTCACGTTCTTCATCGTGGGGCTGCCCGGCCTCTTCGTGGCGCTGCTGTTCATCCTCACGGTGCGCGACCCGCAGCGCAAGGGGCTCATGCAGGACGCGAACGGCAACGCGCGGCGCGTCTCGCTTGCCGATTCGGCACGCTTTATCCGCTCGCACGGCAAGACGTTCTTCTGCCACTACATCGGCTTCTCGTTCTACGCGATGACGCTGTTCTGCCTCATGAGCTGGACGCCCGCGTTCTATATCCGCCGCTTTGGCATGTCGCCGGTGGAAGCGGGCTACACGCTCGGCACGATCCTGCTCGTCGCCAACACGACCGGCGTGTTCTGCGGCGGCTGGCTCAACGACTGGCTGCTGCGCCGCGGCCGCAGCGACGGCCCCATGCTCGCGGGCTGTATCGGCGCGGCGGCAATGGTGCTGCCGGCTGTGGCGTTCACGCAGGTGGACAGCCTCGGCTTCTCGCTCACGCTGCTCGTGATCGCGATGTTCTTCGCCTCGTTCCCGATGCCGACCTCGACCGCCGCGATGCAGACGCTCGCGCCCAACCAGATGCGTGCGCAGATCTCGGCCGTGTTCCTGCTCGTGTCGAACCTGATCGGGCTCGGCATCGGCACGACGCTCGTCGCGCTGCTCACCGACAAGGTCTTCGGCTCGCCGCTCGCCGTCGGTCATTCGATGTCGATCGTGAGCCTCGTCGCGGCCCTGCTCGCCGCCGTGCTGCTGGGCTTGGGCTGCCGCCAGTTCCGTATGAGCCTCGAACGCGAGCAGACCCAGGGCGCGGGCACCGGCTCGCACACGCAACGCACCGCGCTCGACGCCACGCACGTCTGATGGGAACGCGCGCCTCCCGGAATCGCATTATCAGTGGAATTTATCCGGGAGGCCATTTTCTATCGATTTGCCCGATCGACCGGGCCGCTCTATGCTCGCTTCACCCCTCGCGCTTCGCGCGCGAACGTTCCATTCAGTCCAGCATTCAGCCAATTCAGTGATCGGGCCTCACCATGCAAGCCACTACCTTGAAGGTTCGCGTCGACGCATTGCGTGACGAAGCACACGGCATTCGCTCGTTCAGCATTTCCAGGCTCGACGGCAAACCGTTCGACACGTATGAGCCGGGCGCGCATATCGACGTCACGGCCCCGTCCGGCGTCACGCGCCAATATTCGCTGTGCGGCGACCCCGACCAGCGCGACGCGCAGCTCTTTGCCGTCAAGCGCGAGAGCGCATCGCGCGGCGGCTCGAGCTCGCTGCACGACGACGTAACCGTCGGCACCGAACTCTCGGTTGGCGCGCCGCGCAACCTGTTCCAGCTCGCGCCCGAGGCGCGGCGGCATGTGCTCGTCGGCGCGGGCATTGGCATTACGCCGCTTCTGTCGATGGCTTATCGCCTCCTCAAGCTGAACGCGCCTTTTGAATTGCACTATTTCGCGCGCAGCGAGGAACACGCGGCGTTCCTGCCGCTGCTCGCGCGCGCGCCGTTTGCAGCCTACGTGAAGCTGCATTTCGGCGTGGAGCCCGATGCGCTCGACGGCGTGCTCGCTTCCTGTTTCGCCGATGCCACCACGGGCACGCACGTCTACACGTGCGGCCCCTCCGCCTTCATGGAGCGCGTGGTCGCGACGGCCGAAAAGCGCCTGCCCGAAGACGCGATCCATCTCGAACGCTTCGCGGCAGAGCCCGCGGCGCCCGACAGCGGCACCGCGCTCGACGCGTTCGACGTGCAGGTGGCCAGCACGGGCCAGACCGTGCGTGTCGCGAAGAACACGTCGATTGTCGATGCGCTCGCCTCGATCGGCATTGAGGTCGACACGTCATGCGGCGAAGGCGTGTGCGGCACCTGCATGATCGATGTGGTCGCGGGCGAGCCCGAACATCGCGACCACTGCCTGAGCAAGGCCGAGCGCGCGAGCAACAAGGTCATTTGCTGCTGCATCTCGCGCTCGCGTTCGCCGGTTCTGGTGCTCGATCTCTGAGCGCGGGCACATACCGCGCTTCATTCAGGGCATCGCTTCGTCGAAGCGCTGCATGATGCCCTGAATGAGTTCGCGCATCCACGTGATGCCCTCGTCCTCGTGGAAGTGCTCGTGCCAGTGCATCGTCACGGCGGCGACGGGCATCGTGACCGGCAACGCGTAGATCTGGAAACGCTTGTCCAGGTTGAAGAGATGCGCGAGGCGGCGCGGCAGCGTCGCGTACAGGTCCGTTACGGCCAGCACGCCCGGCAGCGCGACGAAGTGCGGCAATTCGAGCGCAATGTTTCGTCCCACGCCTTGTGAGCGCAGCGCATCGTCCAGCGCGTGGTGGCTGTGCTCGACCGACCTTATCTGCACATGCGAAGCCTCGACGAACTGCGCGAGGCTCAGCGTCTCGCCGCGCGGCAAGCCGCGGCGGCGGCGCGTCATGCACACATAGGTTTCCTCGAACAGCAGCTGATGGCGCGTGCGCGAAGTCAGTTCGGGCAGGTTGCCGATCGCAAAGTCGAGCCGGCTCGCGCGCAGCGCATCTTCGATCTCCCCCACGGGCAGCGGCTCGACACATACCCGGATTTGCGGTGCCTCGCGATGGAGCGCCTCGCAAATCGGCGGCAAGTACGCCATTTCCCCCGCATCCGAAAGCGACAGCCTGAACGTGCGCGTGCTCACGGCCGGATCGAAGCGCTCGGCGTAGCGCAGCGCCTCGCGCACGGTGTCGAGCGCGCGGCCGACGATCGTGGCGAGCTCCAGCGCGATCGGCGTGGGCTGCATGCCCGCGCGCGTGCGAATGAAGAGCGGATCGTCGAACAGCGAGCGCAGGCGCGAGAGCGAATAGCTGATGGCGGGCTGCGAGAGCGCGAGCCGCTCGCCGGCTTTCGTGAGGCTGCGCTCCTCGACGATGGCCTGAAAAACCCGCAACAGATTGAGATCGACGTGATCGAGTGTGGGCATCGCTTTATCAGCCGGATTTATGTGAGGTTCAATTTTAGATCGATTTGACGTATGCAGCACGGCAGACGAGACTTCAATCAACGCGCAGGCAGCAAGCATCCTGCGCTCCACTCCCTTCGCGAGACATCGCGACCACCTCGATACTCCGACATCATGAGCGATACCTGGCAGACCATCGACACGAGTACGCTGCGCGGCCGCGTAGAGACGGACCGCATCGCGCCCTCTCTGTACTACGATCCCGCGCTATTCGAAGCGGAACTCGAACGCATTTTCTACAAGACGTGGATCTGGGTTGCGCACGAAAGCGAGTTGCCCAATCCTGGCGACTTCCGCACCACGATAATCGGGCGCCAGCCCGTGATCGTCGTGCGCGACAAGACGGGCGCCGTCAACGTGCTCCAGAACCGCTGCCGCCACCGCGGCGCCACTGTGTGCGAAGAGCACAAGGGCAACGCGAAGGGCTTCACGTGCCCCTACCATAGCTGGTCGTATGCGCTCGACGGCACGCTGCGCGCGCTGCCCTATGGCGACGGCTACGAAGGCGTTTGCGAAAAGGGCGACCTGCCGCTCGAAAAGCTGCGCGTGGGCATCTACCAGGGCCTCATCTTCGCGAGCTTCAATAAGGATATCGAACCGCTCGAAGACTTCCTCGGCGGCGCGAAGCCGTGGATCGACCTGTTCATGAAGCAGGGCGCGGGCTATCCCGTCAAGGCAAACGGCGAGCACAAGTTCAAGTTCAAGGGCAACTGGAAGATCCAGCTCGAGAACACGACGGACCTCTATCACTTCCCTGTCGTGCACAAGTCGTGGATGAAGTCGATCGACGACGAAACGGCGGCGGCGATCACGAGCTTCATGACGAGCGATAAGGCATTCTGCCGCTCGCTTGGCAACGGCCACAGCCTGGCCGTGCTCGTGCCCGAACTCGTCGACCTCGACGAGGACGACGGCGCGCCGCTGCCCGAGCGCTTCCAGGAACTGGCCGCGCAACTCGCCGAACGCCACACGCCGGAAGAAGTGCGCCGTATCGTGCGCTCGCTGATGGGGGTGGGGTTCAACCTGAACCTGTTCCCGAATCTCGCGCTCTCGATGGCGTTTTTCCGCGTGCTGCGGCCTATTTCCGCGGAAGAAACCGAAATCCGCCACGTCGCGCTCGCGATGGATGGCGGCCCCGAGGAAGCCAACCGCGTGCGCCTGCGCATTCACGAGCACTTCCAGGGCCCGTTCGGATTTGGCAGTCCTGATGATGCCGAGGCCTGGGAGCGCGTGCAGCGCGGCTCGCATGCCGGCCCCGATATTCCGATCCTCGTGAATCGCGGCTTGAACCGTGAAACGACGGCACCGAACGGAGAAAAAACCGCACACGCCACGGACGAAACGGGCATGCGCGAAGCATATGCGCAGTGGCGCGCGATGATGGAGGCATGATGGACGACCGAAACGTACTCAACACACAAGAGACTTTTACGCGCGCCGTGCAGTTCATCTGGCGCGAGGCTGAAATGCTGGACCGGCGCGAATAC
>NZ_DATJWR010000095.1:0-22827 GCF_035501035.1 Paraburkholderia sp. | reverse complement strand
GCCAGCGTGAACTTGCCTTCGGGGAAATCTTCGCGGCGCAGCAGTTTCATGCCGAGCAGTTCGGTGTAGAACTTGATCGAGCGATCGAGGTCGCCGACCCGGATCATTGTGTGCAGCAGGCGCATGGTGTACTCCGTTTTGCCGTCGTCAAAAGGCGGACTGTACCAAAATCCGGCCTGCCTTGCCGGCGCCGGCAAGACGCGCCAATTTGCTCTAGCATGAACGCCATCCCGAAACTGCCACGCCGCAAGCCGAGGCAGTTTCGCTGACTGAATGTAAGAAATGAGGAGTGGACATGCGGATTCTGGTTGTCGGGGCAGGTGCGACGGGCGGCTATTTCGGTGGGCGGCTCGCCGCCGCGGGGCGCGACGTGACGTTTCTGGTACGCGAGGCGCGCGCCGCGCAACTGCGCGATGCTGGCCTAGTGATCCGCAGTCCGGCCGGCGATCTCACGCTGCACGACGTGAAGACGGTTACGCGCGAGGCGCTCGAGGCACAGGGCGGCCAGCCGTTCGATCTCGTCCTGCTGAGCTGCAAGGCCTACGACCTCGATAACGCCATCGATTCGTTCGCGGCCGCCGTCGGGCCGAATACGTTGATCCTGCCGTTGCTGAACGGCATGCGGCATCTGGAAATCCTGCAGGCGCGCTTCGGTACGCAAGCCGTGCTGGGCGGCGTCTGCCTGATCGCCTCCACGCTTAACGAGAAGCGCGAGATCGTGCATCTGAACGACGTGCAGGCCATCACGTTCGGCGAGCTCGGCGGCGGCGTCTCGCCGCGCGTGCAAGCCGTCGCGGATCAGTTCGGCAACGCGGGGTTCCACATCAAGGCAAGCGATCACGTCCTTCAGGAGATGTGGGAGAAGTGGGTGTTCCTCGCGTCGCTCGCGGGCAGCACGTGTCTTTTCCGCGCACCGGTCGGCGTGATCCTCGCCACGCCCGACGGCGCCGCGACCATCGAGCGTCTGTTCACCGAATGCCGGGCGATTGCGGTCGCGCACGGCCACGCGGTGCGCGACAGCTTCCTCGAGCGTTCGCGCGCGATGCTGTTCGCAACGGGTTCGTCGCTCACGGCCTCGATGCTGCGCGATGTGCAGAACGGTTCGCGAATCGAGGCCGATCATGTGCTTGGGGACCTGATCCGGCGCGGCGGTGCGTCGAAGGAACTTTCGGTGCTGCGTATCGTTTATAGCCAGCTCAAGGCGTACGAGGCGCAGCGCGCCGGCGCGAACTGAGCGTGAATTGAGCGCGGGCGGCTACCACTCGGGGGCCAGGGGCATCGTCGGCTAGACGTAAGCTTCTTTGATCTGACCTCGTTCTGGCTGCTCACGCGCTATATGGCGTCGCGTCCTTCCGCCTTCTCATGTCTCACGCCACTCTTTGGCGTGACGTTCGGCGCGCTGTTGCTCGGCGAACGTTCAGCACCCGCTTTGCGGCGGCCGCCCTGCTCGTGCTCGCGTGCATCGCGCTCGTGAATGCGCCGGCGAGGTCAGCCGGTGCAGCTTCGCGAACCTCGCACACTTCGTGCGCCTCAGGCGCCGCCAGTCCCGCCAGCAACTTCCAGCGCCTGCGCGAGGCGCACGTACTCTTCCACTGGCACTTCCTCGGCGCGTCGCGCCAGATCGAAGCCGAGCGCGTCAAAGTCGAGGCGCTCGCGATACGCCCCCAGCGTGTTGCGCAGCATCTTGCGGCGCTGCGAGAACGCCGCGGTCACGAGTTCGCCGAGCACGGCATCGTCGACCTTCGGCAGTTCGTGCGGCGCGTAGGGAATCATGCGCACGATCGCGGAATCCACCTTCGGCGGCGGCTGGAACGATTCGGGCGGCACGTCGATCAGCTTGTCGATCACGTAGCGGTACTGAAGCATCACCGTGAGGCGGCCGAACGCCTTGCTGCCCGGCTCCGCGACCATGCGCTCCACCACTTCGTTCTGCAGCATGAAATGCTGGTCGATCACGCGGTCGGCGAACGCGGCGAGATGAAACAGCAACGGGCTCGAAATGTTGTACGGCAGGTTGCCGACGATACGCAGCGAGGGCTTCTCGCCAGGCGCGGCGAGCGTGCCGAAGTCGAACGCGAGCGCGTCGCCCGCGTGCAGTTCGAGCAGCGGGCCGAATTTTTTCGTGAGGCGCGCGATCAGGTCGCGGTCGAGTTCGACCGCGTGCAGTGGCGACTCGGGCGTGGCGAGACGCTCGATCAGCGGTTCGGTGAGCGCGCCGAGGCCCGGCCCGATCTCGACCATGCGCTCGCCGCGCTGCGGCCGGATGACGTCGACGATCGAGTCGATCACGCCCGTGTCGACGAGGAAGTTCTGGCCGAAGCGCTTGCGCGCGAAGTGACCCTGGTGCTGTTTGCTGCTATTGGACATCTTGTGTGGAATCGGTCAGCCGGCGCGCCGGTGGCGCGCCATCGAAACGGCGGTGTCGAGGGCGGCGATCAGGCTACCCGCGTCCGCGCGGCCAGTGCCGGCGAGGTCGAGCGCGGTGCCATGATCAACCGAGGTGCGCACGATCGGCAGGCCGAGCGTCACGTTGATGCCCTCGCCGAACGTCGCGTATTTCAGGACCGGCAGGCCCTGGTCGTGGAACATCGCCAGCACGCAGTCGGCGTCCTTCAGGTAGCGCGGCTGGAACAGCGTGTCAGCGGGATAGGGACCGCGCGCGTCGATGCCGGCAGCCGCGGCGGCCGCCAGCGCCGGCGAGATCGTGTCGATCTCTTCGCGGCCGAGGTACCCGTTCTCGCCCGCATGCGGATTGAGACCGGTCACGAGGATGCGCGGCAGCGGCACGCCGAAATGACGGCGCAGGTCGTGGTCGATGATCCGCAGCGTTTCAACGAGGCCTTCCACGCTCAGCGCCGCCGATACGTCCTTGAGCGGCAGGTGGGTGGTCGCGAGCGCGACGCGCAACGGCCGCGCACCGGTGCCCGCCAGCATCATGACCACGCGCGGCGTGTGCGTGCGTTCTGCCAGGTATTCGGTATGCCCGGTGAAGGGCACGCCGGCGTCGTTGATGGTGCTCTTTTGCAGCGGCGCCGTGACGATCGCGTCGAATTCGCCGGCCAGTGCGCCGTCGATGGCGCGGTCGAGCAGCGCGAGCACGTAGCGGCCGTTCGCGGCGTCGAGCTTGCCCGGCTTCGCCGGCACGGCAAGCGCCACATGCTCGACCTGCACGGGCTGGCTCGCCAGCACGACGGCCCAGTCGACGCTCGCGGCCTTCGCGCGCGCTTCGATGAGCGCGCTGTCGCCGAGTACGACGAACTGCGCGTCGGGCCAGTGGGCCGACGCGCCCGCCAGCGCGGCGGCGGTCAGCTCGGGGCCGACGCCGGCCGGCTCGCCGGTGGTGATGGCAATGCGGATCGGTCCCGCCCTCCGCGGAGCCGGCGACGACGATGCGGAGGCGTTCATGGCTCGAATCCCTTCCGAAGGTATCAGTTGTGCGGCGGCGTCATGCCCGCGATCTTGTAATCGACATAGGCACTGTCGCGCAGCTCGCGCAGCCAGTCGGCGTAAGCCTGCTCGGCCTTGCGCTGGCCGATGGCCTGGCGCGCGAGGTCCATCTGCTGGGCGACCGAGCCTTCCGCGTCACGGCGGCCCAGCACCTGGATCAGGTGGTAGCCGTACTCGGTGCGCACCGGGTCGCTGATCTGGCCATCTTGCAGCGTGTTCATGGTGCGCTCGAATTCGGGCACCGTCTCGCCCGGGCTGATCCAGCCGAGGTCGCCGCCCTGCGAGGCCGAACCGTCCTGCGAGTAGGTGCGCGCGAACTTGGCGAAGTCACCGCCGGCCGCGATTTCCTGCTTGATTTCCAGCAGCTTCTCGCGCGCCTGCGGCTCGGACATGCCGTCGCCCACGCGCAGCAGAATGTGGCGCACGTGCGTTTGCACGAGCTTGGGTGCGTCGGCGGCCGTGCCCTGGCCGGGACGGCGCTCGACGAGCCGCACGATCTCGAAACCGTCGTTGGTGCGGATGACCGACGGGTTCACCTCGCCCGGACGCAGCGTGGAGGCGGCGGTCACGAACTCGGGCGGCAGCTTCGACGGCGGCAGGAAGCCCATGTCGCCGCCCTTGCCCGCGTCGCTCGCCTGCGAGTTCGACTTCGCGAGACTCTCGAACTTGCTGCCGCCCTGCGCCTCCTTGAGGAGCGCGTCGGCCTTCGCCTGGGCGGCTTCGATGTCGGTTTGCGAGGCGTTCAGCGGCGCCTTGATGAGGATGTGCTGGAAGTGCAGGTCGTTCGTCTGGCCTGCGTTCGGCCCGCGCTGGCTCGCGATGTAGTTCGCGACTTCGGCGTCCGAAACCGTGACCTTGCTGTCCACTTCCTTCTCGCGCAGCTTCGAGAGCGTGAGTTCCGTCCGCGCGTCCTTCGTGAATGTGGTCCAGGGCACGCCGGCCGCCTCGATGCGCGCGCGGTAGGTCGCGAGATCCATGCCGTTGGCCTGGGCGAGACGCTCGAGCGTGCGCTGCACGGAAGCGTCGTCGACGGCGATGCCGTCTTCCTTGGCCTTCTGCAGCTGGATGCGCTCCAGCACCATCTGGTTGAGCACCTGCGCGCGCAACTGGTCCATCGGCGGGACCGGCGCGCCCTGCTGCTGGAGCCGGTGCGCGATGAGCTCGACGCGCTCGTCGAGTTCGCGCTGCGTGATCACGCCGTCATTGACGACTGCGGCGATCGTGTCGACCGTCTGGCCATTGCTGGCCGGAAGGCCCTGAGCTTGCGCCGGCGCGGCCGGCAACACTCCTGCGAAGGCAAAGAGACTCGCAGCGTACGCTGCCAGGCGAAGCTTTTTCATGATTCCCACAGATACTCCAATGTTGGCGGGCACGCTTCGCCCGTCTCTATGCAACCCACACCGCGTCGCTCCGAGGCGCCCTCTCGAGGAAAGCGCGCCGGATCACGCGTTATTGATAATCAGTGAAGCGCGAGGGCGACGGCGGCAGACCCGGCAGCTGCGTATACCCCGGCACGCCCGCCTTGAACGCCGCCACCAACCCGTTGTCGACGTTCGACAGTCCCTTGAGCGTGAGCTGCGCGAGAAAGCGCGTTGACGACTGCGGTAGGCCCGAGGTGTTGGCGCCGTTCGCGTAACGCTGCAGGCCGACGCCGAGCACCCAGCAGTCTGCGTCGTATTGCATGCCAACCAGACCGTCGACAACCCGGTGGCCGTTCAGATCGTAGTTGAAACGGCCCACGGCGTACACCCGGTGCGAGAACGGCCACTGCGCCGAGATCAGGATCTGGTTGATCGGCTGGTAGTCGAGCGTGGTGTTTGCGCGCGTGTAGCGGTAGGCGACGTTCAGCACGCGGCTCGTTCCCGGGCTGTACCCGAAGCCAACACTCGCCTTCGTCAGCTGGCTGCTGTCGGCATTATATTGGAACGCCGTTTCCGAGGCGAAACCGCCCCCGATCTTCAGCGATGCGCCCGCGATCAGGTCCGAATGTGTCGCCTGAGTGGTAGTCTCAGTCGGCGTGAGCGTGACGCGCTGGTCCTGGAAGTAGTACTGCTGCGCAAGCACGAAGCGCGCACGCTCGTCGCCCGAGACCGGGTCGATGAAGCGCGTGGTGATCGCGGCCGTGATGCGGTTCGCGTCGGCGATGCGGTCGTTACCGACGAAGGTGTTCGGCGTGAAGATTTCCGCGAGGCCGAAGTCCGACTCGGCGGTATCAAAAAGGGGCGCGAACTGCTGGTTGCGGTACGGCGTGTACACGTAGTACAGGCGCGGCTCCAGCGTCTGGATGTAATCGTGGCCGAACAGATGCACCGAGCGGTCGAACACGAGCCCCGAGTCGAAGCTGAGGGTAGGGATCGATTCGGTGAAGTTCTTCGGCGTGCCGGCCGGCGAGCCGAACGTCGGGTCCGTGCCGATGTTGCTCAGGTTGTACGACGCGAAGTGCCACTGCACCTTCGGCGTGACGAAGTAACCCGGCCCCAACAGCGAGTACGAAAGGTACGGATTGAAGACGACGCGGTCGCCCTCGGTCGCATTGTCTTCCGTGATGCGGAAGCGCGAGTAGTCGGCTTCCATGCCGTAGTCGAAGCCGCCCACGTTGTACTTCGCGTACTTCACGTTCAACTGCGGCTCGCGGCCATACGGCGGCGTGGACGGCTCGAGCGTCTGCCAGTGCTGCCAGCGGCCGAGCACGGACCACGGCCCGTTGTTGTACGTGAGGCCGGCTTCCTGCTGGTACAGCGTCTGCGTGCCGTTGACGATCTGATTGGCCGCCGACTGCAGATCTTCCGGATAGGTGTTGTCCGAGACCTTGTTGTAGTAGATGTACCCGCCGAACCCGTCGCCGAAGTTCTGGTTGTGCTGGATGAACAGCGCGTAGCGGTTCGTCTTCGTGATCGCGTCGTCCGGCAGGAACGTTCCGGTGATCGATCCCGAGTAATTCTGCGAGAGATACCGGTAGTTGCCCTGCAGGAAAACACCGCGCTTCGAGATGATCTCGGGCGTGAACGTGAAGTCGCGGTTCGGCGCGATGTTGAAGTAATACGGCAGCGAGACTTCGTAGCCGTTCGTCGAGCTGATCGAGAACGTCGGCGGCAAGAGGCCGCTGCGCCGGTCGCCCGAGAGCGGGAACGACAGCCAGGGGCTCGCGAAGATCGGCACGTCCTGGAAGAACAGCACGGCGTTGTGCGCGACGCCTTCGTCGCTGCCGGTGTCGAAATCGAACTCGCTGCCCTTGATGTACCACGCCGGATTGGTCGAGCACTGGCACGCGGTGTAGGTGCCGTTCGTGAGCACCGAGCGCTCGCTGTCCAGCAGGTCGGCGCGCGCGGCGCTGCCCGAGCCGCCCGTGACCGTGAAATGGTATTTCGGCGCGGGCATGAAGCCCTCGTTCGCCTCCACCCTCAGATGCGCCTCAGGCCCCGAAAACGTCGTGCCGTTCTGCACGACCACGACATTGCCGTAGGCATTGGCCATGTCGGTGTCCTGATCGTAGTGCAGGGCATCGCCCTTGACCAGGTTCGAGCCCTGGCGCAACTCCGCCGAGCCCCTCACCGCGAGGTCGGTGTCCACCGTGCCGGTGGTCGAGTCGCCAAGCACGAAAGTCGCTGGGTGCTGGCCCGGCAGGTTGGGGTGATCCTCGAGTTGCGGTGCGAGTCGCAGGCTCCACGGGCCGTCCAGCTGCTCGGGCTGCGCGGCCGCGCCGGAGAGCTGGGCGTGCGCGAGCGCGGGCACCAGACCCGGTACGGCCATGAGTGCCGCGATGAGCCGCCGCTTGCCCGGCACGCCGTCGTCACGGTTGGAGATCGTCTGGAAAAACTGTCTGGGCGGCATGTATGTTTTGGCGAATCGGCCCGGCCGCCTGCCTCTGCGTGATGGTGGCCCGCCAGCGCACCAGCCTCCCGATGGACCGGATCGAGGCCGGAGTGCGTACAATTATTTACAATTCATCGGACGATGGACCGGCGATGATTGCGGCGAGCGAACCGTCATGCGGGCTTGGGCGCGAGTCGCGTCAAAAAAGTCGTGGGGTATTATATGGCAAGACGTTGATCCACTGATTTTGCCTCTGGTTTTCATGACCTCCACCTCCGCGCACTTTCCCGCCGATCCCCCAGCCGATTCCCCTGCAGACAGCCGCCGCGACCTGCTCGCCGCCTGGCTCGGCAGCCACGCTGAACGGTATAGCCTCGACCTCGCAACGCTCGCCCCGGCCTCCTCCGACGCGAGCTTTCGGCGCTACTTCCGCCTCGCGAGCGCGGGCACCGACGGCGCGACGCTAATCGCCGTCGATGCCCCGCCGCCCGAAAAATGCCGCGAATTCGCCCAGGTCGCCCAGTTGCTCGAAGCCGCCAGCGTGCATGTGCCGCGCGTGCTCGAAGCCGATTTCGACGTGGGCTTCATGCTCGTGACCGATCTGGGCACCGCGCCCTACCTGCAAACGCTGCAGGAAGCCGGCCCCGGCCCGCGCTCGCGCGAACTGACGCGCGACGCGCTCGATGCGCTGATCCGCTGGCAGTCGAGTTCGCGCGAAGGCGTGCTGCCGGTGTTCGACGAGGCCTTCATGCAGCGCGAGATGGAGCTGATGCCCGAGTGGTTTCTGGAGCGGCATCTGGGCCGCAAGGTCGATGAAGCCACGCGCGGCGTGCTGGACCGTACCTTCGCATTGCTCGTGGCGAGCGCGCGCGCACAGCCGCAGACGTTCATGCTGCGCGACTTCATGCCCCGCAACCTGATGATCGCGACGCCCAACCCCGGCGTGCTCGACTTCCAGGACGCCGTCTACGGCCCGATCACCTACGACGTCGTCTCGCTGCTGCGCGACGCGTTCCTCACCTGGGACGAGGAGTTCGAGCTCGACTGCTTCGCGCATTACTGGGAGCGCGCGAAGAAGGCGGGGTTGCCCGTCGATGCGGACTTCGGCGAGTTCTACCGCCAGCTCGAATGGATGGGCCTGCAGCGCCACATCAAGGTGCTCGGCCTGTTCTGCCGCATCAACTATCGCGACGGCAAGCCGCATTACATGGCCGACCTGCCGCGCTTTCTCGGCTACGCGAGCAAGGTCGCGCACCGGTATCGCCCGCTCGTCCCGTTTGCGCGCCTCATCGACGAGCTGCAGGGCAGTGCCGTCGAAGTCGCTTACACCTTCTGAAACGGGCCGCCATGACCCATCCGAATTCCGCGCCGGCAACGGCGAGCCGCGAGCCGGGTCGTGCCCGATTCGGGCGCACCGCAATGATCTTTGCTGCCGGGCGTGGCGAGCGCATGCGCCCGCTCACCGACACCTGCCCGAAGCCGCTCCTCGCGGTGGGCGGCAAGCCGTTAATCGCGTGGCAAATCGAACGGCTCGCCGCAGCGGGCTACACGCGCATCGTCATCAACCACGCGTGGCTTGGCGCGCAGATCGAAGCGGCGCTCGGCGACGGCTCGCGCTTTGGCGTGACGCTGCGCTACTCGCCCGAGCACGACGCGCTCGAAACGGCGGGCGGCATTGCGCAGGCGCTGCCGCTCATCGAATCGACCGGCGCGCCCGAGGTGTTCCTTGCGGTGAGCGGCGACGTCTATAGCGCCTATGACTTCGCGCGGCTCGGCGCGCGCGCCGAAGCGCTCGCGCACGAGGCCGAGCCAGGCATGCATCTCGTGATGGTGCCGAACCCGCCGTTCCACCCCAACGGCGACTTCGCCATCACGGGCGATGGCCGGCTCGCGCTCGAAGGCGCGCCACGCTACACGTTCGGCAATATCGGCCTCTACGACACGCGCATGTTCCGCGATCTCGCGCCCGGCACGAAGCGCGCGCTCTCGCCGTACTATCGCGAGGCGATTGCGCAAGGGCGCGCGAGCGGCGAGCTGTATGAAGGCGTATGGGAAAACGTCGGCACGCCCGCGCAACTCGAAGCGCTCGACGCTGCCCTGCGTAACGTACTCCTCTAGGCGTCCTTCAAGCGCCCTCTGAGCGCCTGCCAAGCGGCCTCTGAGCGTCCGCCAGGATCCGCCTGCTCCACCCCGGTTCAAACGCACCGTACACACGCCGGCGCGCGGCACATTTCAATGGCCGCCCGCCGCCGGCGCTTCCACCTGCCCCTGCGGCGCCTCGGCCGCCTTTTGCTGCTGCAGCGCCCACATCTGCGCATAGTGGCCGCCCGCGCTCAGCAACTGAGCATGCGTGCCGCGCTCGACGATGCGCCCATGGTCCATCACGATGATCTGCTGCGCGTGCACGACGGTAGAGAGCCGGTGCGCGATCACGAGCGTCGTGCGCTCGCGCGCGATCTGGTCGAGCTCGTGTTGAATGGCGCGCTCCGAGCGCGAGTCGAGCGCCGAGGTCGCCTCGTCGAACAGCAAAATCGGCGGATTCTTGAGCAGCGTGCGCGCAATCGCGACGCGCTGCTTCTCGCCGCCCGAGAGCTTGAGGCCGCGTTCGCCCACCGGCGTGTCGTAGCCCTTGGGCAGGCTCTCGATGAACGCGTGAATGTGCGCCGCGCGCGCCGCCGCGATCACCTCCTCGCGGCTCGCCGTGGGCCGGCCATAGGCGATGTTGTAGTAGATCGAATCATTGAACAACACCGTGTCCTGCGGCACGATGCCGATCGACGCGCGCAGTGAATCCTGCGTGACGTCGCGGATGTCCTGGCCATCGATGGTGATCGCGCCGCCGCTCTTGCCGGAATCGGTGCGCTCCAGATCGTAGAAGCGGAACATCAGCCGCGCGAGCGTGGACTTGCCCGAACCGCTGTGCCCCACCACTGCCGTGGTAGTGCCCGCGGGAATGGTGAAGCTCACGTCGTGCAGGATCTGGCGCGACGGCTCATAGGCGAAGTTCACGTGCGAGAAGCGCACCTCGGCGCCTCGCACCACGAGCGGCTGCGCGCCGGGTGCGTCGGGCACCTCGCGCTCGACGGTGAGCAGCGTGAACATGCGGTCCATGTCGGTGAGGCTCTGCTTCAGTTCCCGATACACCACGCCGAGAAAATTCAGCGGAATGTACAGCTGCAGCATGAACGTGTTGATGAGCACGAGGTCGCCGAGCGTGAGCCGCCCCGCCATCACGCCCTGCGTCGCGCGCCAGAGAATGAACACGAGCCCGGTGCCGATGATCGCCTGCTGCCCGAAGTTGAGCACGGAAAGCGAGTGCTGCGACTTGATCGCGGCCTGCCGGTAACGATGCAGGTTTTCGTCGTAGCGCTTCGTCTCCCACTCTTCGTTGCCGAAGTACTTCACGGTCTCGTAGTTGATGAGCGAATCGATCGCACGCGAGTTGGCGCGCGAATCGAGCTCGTTCATCGTGCGGCGGTAATGCGTGCGCCACTCGGTCACCTTCACCGTGAACACGATATAGGCGAGCAGCGCGATGAGCGTGACGATGGCGTAATACGCCTCGTACTTCACGGCGAAGAAGCCGAGCACGAGGCCCACTTCGACGAGCGTCGGCAAGATGCTGTAGAGCGAATACGAAATGAGCTGCGTGATGCCCCGCGTGCCGCGCTCGATATCGCGCGACATGCCCCCCGTCTGCCGTTCGAGGTGAAAGCGCAGCGAGAGCGCATGCAAATGGCGGAAGACCTTGAGCGCGAGCTGGCGCACGGCGCTCTCCGTCACCTTCGAGAAGAGGATTTCGCGCAGCTCGGTGAAGAGCGAGGTGGAGAGGCGCACGACCGCATACGCCACCACGAGCAGCCCGACGCCGCCCGCGAGCACGATGCCGGGCTCGTGCTCCGCGCGCCCGAGTGCCGTGAGATGGCGCACCGAAGCGAGGCCATCGACGATGTGCTTCATCACGATCGGCACGCCGAGGTTGGCCACCTTCGCGCCGATCAGACAGGTGAGTGCGAACGCCACGCGCCATTTGTAGGCGGTGAGATAGGGCAGCAGCGAAACGATGGTCTGCCAGTCGTTGCGCGGCCCGGTGGCGGGCAGCGCGGGTTCATTGGAAGCGGGAAAGCGGCGCATGGGCAAGCGGCGAGAAACGTGCGCGAGGCGCCGCGAGGCAGCACGCGAGGCCCGTGTGAAGATCGGGGCCGGGCGCGGCGCAAGCGGCACGACGAGTCATGTGGGGTAATGGGCGACGGGTTTCGCTCAGGCGGAAGGCGTGCCGCACACGAAGTGCGCCTCGTGCCCGACCGTCGTGGACCGGGCCTCATGGGCCTCACGAACCTCATGAGCCGCCCGCCGCGCCTGACGCTTTCCCGTACAATTCCTGATCGACGTATTGTCGCAGAAGGCGGCGCGCGCCGCTGAGCGCTCCCCTCTTTCGTCGCTGCGCCACCCCGCCGTTCGTTCCCTTTTCATGGAAGCCCGATGACCGACTCCTTCCCGCTCCCCCCCAAAGCGCCCGCACTGCGCGTCGTGCCGCAGCCCTCGGACGCCAACGTCCACGGCGACGTCTTCGGCGGCTGGATCATGGCGCAGGTCGACATTGCCGGCTCGATTCCGGCGAGCCGCCGCGCCAACGGGCGCGTGGCCACCGTCGCGGTGAACTCGTTCGTGTTCAAGCAGCCGGTGTTCGTGGGCGATCTGCTGAGCTTTTACGCCGAGATCGTCAAGACCGGCAAGACCTCGGTTACGGTCGAGGTCGAGGTATACGCGCAGCGCATGCGCCTTCAGGACGAAGTCGTCAAGGTGACCGAAGCAACGCTCACCTATGTCGCGACCGGCACGGACCGCCGCCCGCGGCCGCTGCCGCCGCTCGATTAACGCTGCGGCGCTTCCTGCCACTTCCCGGCGCTTTCGGGCACCTTCTGCCACTGCCTGACGCTTCCCGGCGCGTTCTCCCGTCTCAGTCCATCCACGCGAGCCCGGGCGCTTCCTCGTACGAAGCGCTCGCGCGCAACAGCGCCGCCGCTCCGTCGCCGGACAGCGGCGGCGCGAAGAAGTACCCCTGCAGCTCGTCGCATGCGCGCTCGCGCAGGAAAGTGAACTGCGCCGACGTCTCCACCCCTTCCGCGATCACCTGCAACTGCAGCTCGTGCGCAAGCGCGATGATGGCGGCCGTAATCGTTTCGTCGTCGCTGTTCGTGCCGATGTCCGCGACAAACGAGCGGTCGATCTTGAGCCGGTCCACGGGCAGCCGCTTCAGGTAGCTCAGGCTCGAATAGCCGGTGCCGAAGTCGTCGATCGCAATGCCGATGCCAAGCGCGTGGAGCTCGTTCAACATCGACACGGCTTCCTCCGCATTGCGCATGAGCGTGCTCTCGGTGAGCTCGATTTCGAGCCAGCAGGCGTCGAGCCTGGTTTCCTCAAGCACCTCGGTCACGAGCTGCGCGATGTCGCGCTGATGGAACGTCTTCGCCGAGAGGTTCACTGAAACGCGCACGGGCGGTAGCCCCGCGAGCTGCCAGGCGCGGTTTTGCCGGCACGCCTCGCGCAGCACCCAGTCCGAGAGCGGGCCGATCAGGCCGCTTTCCTCGGCCACCGGAATGAACTCCGATGGCGACACGAGCCCCGCCTCGGGATCGTGCCAACGCACGAGCGCCTCCATGCCGACGATGCGTCCACCCTCGATCTCCACCTGCGGCTGGTAGTGCAGCAGGAACTCGCCATCGCGAAGCGCCCGCCGCAGCCGGCGTTCGACATTCAGGCGCGCGCTCACGTTGGCGTTCATTTCGGGCTGGAAGAACTGGAACGTGTTGCGGCCCATGTCCTTCGCGCGGTACATCGCGACGTCGGCCTTCTTGAGCAGCGTCTCGGCGTCGTTGCCGTCTTGCGGGTACACGCTCGCGCCCATGCTGCAGCCCACGTAGAGTTCGGTGCCGTCGATCCACACCGGCTCCGAGATCAGCGCGCGCGCCCGCTCCATCCAGCCGATCAGCGACTTCTCGTCGATGGCGTCGGTGAGCACGATCACGAACTCGTCGCCGCCGTGGCGCGCGACCGTGTCGGTGGTGCGCGTGCAGCGCGTGAGCCGCTCGGCCACCACGCCGAGCAGGCGGTCGCCCACGCTGTGGCCGAGGCTGTCGTTGACGTTCTTGAAGCCGTCCAGGTCGATGAACACCACGGCGACGCCGGATTCGTGCCGCTGCGCCGCGACGAGCGCCTGCTGGAGCCGGTCGCGCAGCAGATTGCGGTTGGGCAGCAGCGTGAGGCTGTCGTAGTTCGCCTGGTATTCGAGCTGCTCCTGGTAGCGGATCAGCTCGGTCACGTCGTTGATGATGCCGATGTGGTGCGTGATGCGGCCGTCGAGATCGGGCACCGGCGCGATCAGCAGCTGGTTCCAGAAGAGTGCGCCGTCCTTGCGGTAGTTGCGCAGCACGGCGCTCACCTCGCGGTTGGAGAGCAGCGCCTTGCGGATCGCGACGAGACCGTCCTGGTCGCGGTCATCGCGCTGCAGCAGGCGGCAATCCTGGCCGACCACTTCGGCCGGATCGAAGCCCGTGATGCGGCGAAACGCCGGGTTCGCGTATTCGATCAGGTTGCTGCCGCCAGGCCCCGGCGCGGTGATCAGAATCGCGTTGATGCAGGCGTCGAGCGCGCGGCTTTGCAGGCGCAGCGCGAGGTCGGCGCGCTTGCTCTCAGTCGTGTCCGAGTACGAGCCGAGCACGCCGATCACGCGGCCGTCGCCGTCGAGCAGCGGCAGCTTGCTCGTCATCGTCGTGCGGTGCAGGCCGTCGATCGTCAGGTCCTGCTCGAGGTTGATGCGCGGCAGCCCCGATTCGATCACGTCGCGGTCCTCCTCGCGCATCAGCCCGGCGTACGCGCGCCACGGCAGTTCCTCGTCGGTCTTGCCGACGATCTGCTCGGGGTAGGCGAGGCCCGCGTCGCGCGCGAAGGTCATGTTGCAGCCGAGATAGCGCGATTCGGCGTCCTTCCAGAAGATGCGCTGCGGAATGTTGTCGATCACCGACTCGAGCATCTGGTTCGAGCGCTGCGCCTCCGCTTCGGCCTTGATCTGCTCGGTGACGTCGTCGGCGAGCACGAACACGGCGTCGCGGCCGAGGAACGTGAGCGAGTGATGCGAGATGTCCGCGCTGATGAGCGAGCCGTCGCGGCGGCGGTGGTGCCAGATGCCGGCCATCGTGCGCACGTTTTGCGTGAGCGTGTCCGAGCGCGCGAGGTGCTGCTCGAGCCGCGCGATGTCCTCGAACGGACGGATTTCGCGGATCGTCATCGCGAGGAACGCTTCCTCGCTGTAGCCGTACTGCTGGATCGCGGCGGCGTTGACGGCGAGAAAGCGCAGCGTCTCGCGGTCGAACACGTACATGGGCACGGGATGCGCGTCGAACAGGCCCTGGAAGCGCTCGCTGCGCAAGCGCATGCCGCTCACCGCGCGCAGCTTTTCGCGCGCGGCGCTCTCGCGGGCGCCGAACGTGTAGATGAGGAGCGCCGCGCCCGCGAGCATCGTCACGATCACGAGCAGCGAGGCGCGGCCGCGCGAGCGTGCGGAGTCGGCGAGCGCGCCGGCCAGCGCCAGGTCCTCCGCGCTTTGCAGCGCAGCGAGGCGTGCGTCGAGGCGGTCCACACGGGTGTCGACGCGAATGTACTCGCCGGCAAGCCAGGCGGCGGTGGCGGTCGACAGCGTTGCACCTGCGCGCAGAGTACCCGCGGAATCGGACGACGCCGCGCCGATGAGCGGTGCGGCCGTTGCCGGGGCGAGGTTTGGCGCGCCGTTCGGTGAGAGGTTCGGTGCGATAGTTGCCGCGCCGCTCGCCGCGAGTTTCGATGCGATACCCGATGCAATATTGGGTGCAATATTGGCTGCAATATTGGGTGCGATATTGGGTGCAGCCGTCGGTGCAGCGGCCGGTGCAACGGTCGCCGCGACATTTGCCCCGCCGTTCGCAACGACCGGCCCCGCCGCGAGCAAACCGCCGGCCTCGAACGCATTCACCGTGACGGCGCTCGCTGCCGCCATGCCCGGCGGGGCCGGCGGCAGCGTGATGGTGCCGGTCACCACATGACCGGACGCGCGGGAGTCAGCAACGTTCTCGGCCATCGCGTTACGCGCAAGTGCCTCACGGGCAACCAGCTGTGCCACAGGCGCGCGCGCCGCGTTCGCCGGCGAAGCGTTGGCCGACTCCCGATCTGGCGCGCCACCGGCCTCCACGGGCGGCGCCGCCTCGGGTGCACTCGCGCCCGCCGCCACGGCGGCCTGCGCGCGCTCGTCCGCCATGCGCTGCTCGGCGCGCGCAAGCGTCGCGTCGATTTCACTCGCAATCGCCGTGGCCTGCACCTGAACGGCGTCAAAGCGCGCCGTGAGGTCGCCATTGCCGGCTAGCTCCGTCCGCAGCGAGCGGCCAATCTCGTCGAGCGAAGCGGCGCGCGCCTCGCGCGCGCCGGCCGACTCGGCCTGCCCTTGCGCCGCGAGACGCCCGAGCGCGCTCACGCCGCTGCCGAGTGCGTCGCGATAGCGGTCGAGGTCGTGCCGGATCCGCGCGGCCTGCCCCGCGCGCAGATCGATCTCGCGCTGGGCGTCGATCTGCGTCCACGCCACAAATGCGTTCGCGCCGACGGCCGCTGCAACGACGGCCAGATTGATCAGTTGGCGCTTCGAAAAAAGAAGGTTCATGAATGCCGAGGGTCGTTCGCGCCCACGCCAAAGCCGTGGAATGATGGGTCACGACCTGCACGCGACCGGTCGGCGCCTGCCGCGCCAACCCGAAATAACGGCACGCCCGTGCTCGTCTTGAGGGGGCGGCGGCAGAAATTGGGGGGAAATCCCGCGCGCTGACGCAGCGCACGCCGCAAACGCGCGGCGGCGCGCGCAAGGCGGCCTTGGCTAGAAGGAATCGGGCAAGGATCGAACGCGCGGTATCAGCGGGCCGCAATCACCGCGGCACCGCCAGCCCGAACTCGTGCATCGCGGGCGCGAAGTCGTGATTGCCCTCGGGCTTGCGCGCGAGCTTGGCGAGCACGTAACGCTGGAACGGCGCGAGTTGCGCCCAGTCTTCGAGGTCGGGCGGCTGCAGGTTGGCGAGCTCCGATTGATGCGCGATGCCGCCCGGCACCGCATTCACGTCGCGCCAGGCCGGCGCCTCGTCGGGCGCGAACCATTCGGGTTCGACGTTGGCATGCGTGCGCATCATCTCGAAGAGCGCGTGATCGAAATTGGGCTCGATCTGCGTGTCGTCGTCCACGGGAAAGCATGCCAGCAAACGGCGGTCCTCATAGGGGAGCAACTGCCATTGCGCCAGAGAGATGCGCAGGCCAAAACGGTCCAGATTGAAGCGCACGCACATCGGAATGTAGGTGAGGTCCTCCGACGAGTCGACCTCGAACCGGAACAGGAGCGGAGCTTCGTTCAATGCCATGACGGTATCCTCGCGAGGCGGGCGTGGGCGCGCAACCCGCCCGGGGGGCGCCCACTTGAGGTATTTTAGAACCTTCCGCGCGCGGCGCAGCCTCGCCGTCCCCCCCGGCGGCGCTGCGGTACGGCGCCGCATAAGGACATGGAGCTTCCCGCTTGAACACCCCTACCCGGCCACATCCCCCGGCATCGAACCCTCTCGACTCCGAAGGCCAGCCCGGCGTCATCGAAGTGCGCGTGCACCGGCACCGCGGCAACGCGGTAGAAACGCGTGAAGACCACGTCGGCCAGGAATGGCCCGTCGCGCTCGTCTTCAACGGCATCTCGCACGCGGTCATGATGTGCACGCCGCGCGACCTCGAAGCGTTCGCGGTGGGCTTTGCGATCTCGGAAGGCATTGTCGGGCGCAACGCCGATATTCAGGACATCGAGGTTTACCGGCACGAAGACGCCGACCTGCCGCACGCCGAAGTTCACCTGACGGTGATCCAGCAGGCGTTCGTCGAACTGAAGGAGAGGCGCCGCGCGCTCGCCGGGCGCAGCGGCTGTGGCGTGTGCGGCATCGAGAGCATCGACCTGCTCGATCTCGAGCCCGAGCAGGTGCCCGATACCGGCTTCGTCGCACGCCTTTCGCCCGACGCCATCGCGCGCGCCGCACGCGAACTGCCGCAGCATCAGGCGCTCACGAAACTCACGGGCGGCCTGCACGCGGCCGCATGGTGCGACGAAAACGGCGCGATCCTGCGCGCTTTTGAGGACGTGGGCCGCCACAACGCGCTCGACAAGCTCATCGGCCAGCTTGTGATCGAGCGTGCCGACACGCAGCAGGGCTTCGTCTTCCTCTCCAGCCGCGCGAGCTACGAGCTCGTGCGCAAGGCCGCGCGCGTGGGCATTCCGATGGTCGCGACGATCTCGGCGCCCTCCTCGCTCGCGATCGCCATCGCCAAACGTGCCGGACTGCGGCTCGTGAGCTTTTGCCGCGAGTCCGGGTACGTCGATTACGAAACCGCCTGAATCGCCCTGAACCGCCCTGAATCGCCCAAACCTCGCGCTTAGTCGAACTGCCGGAAATCCGGCTTGCGCTTTTGCAGGAAGGCCGTGAACGCCTCGCGCGCTTCGGGCGCGAGCAGCATCTTGCCGAAGTGCACCGACTCCTCGCTCATGCGCGTCTTGACCTCGTGCTCGTTCGCGCGCTTCATGAGCGATTTCGTCACGCGCAGCGACGAAGCCGGCAGCGCGACGAGCTTCACCAGTTGCGCGGCGACGAACGCGTCGAGCTCGGCGGCGGGCAGCACCCGATTCACGAAGCCCATGCGATGCGCTTCCTGCGCATCGAAAGTCTCGCCGAGCAGCAGCTTTTCCGCCGCGCCTTGATAGCCCGCAATGCGCGGCAGCAACAGCGACGAAGCCGCCTCGGGGCACAGCCCGAGCTGCGCGAACGGCACGGCGAAGCGCGCGTTGTCGGCGGCGTAGACCATATCGCAATGCAGCAGCAGCGTCGTGCCCACGCCGACGGCAGGTCCCTTCACCGCCGCGACGAGCGGCTTTTCGAAGCCCGCGATCGCGTCGAGAAAGCGCATGACCGGCGAATCGGCGCTGGTGGGCGGCGACTTCAGGAAATCTTCGATGTCATTGCCCGCCGTGAAGATTTCGGCGTGGCCGCGCAGCAGCACGGCGCGCACGGAGGCGTCCTCCTGCGCGGCCGCGAGCGCGTCGACCATCGCCTGATACATCGCGGGCGTGAGCGCGTTCTTGCGCGCGGGCCGGTCGATGGTGATCGTCAGCACGCCGTTATCGCGTGCGGTCAAAATCTCGTTGCTCATGAGTGTGTCTCCTCCTGGTTCGTATGCAAGCCGCCTCGAACCCGATACGAAAAACGGTCCGCAAACCGCGAGGCCTGCGAACCGTGTCGAGTGCGAAGTCAGCGCGAAGCGCTCACAACCGCGCTTACAGCCGCTCGATGATGCCCGCCGCGCCCATGCCGGTGCCGACGCACATCGTCACCATGCCGTACTTCAGGTTGCGGCGGCGCAGGCCGTGCACGACCGTCGAGGCGCGGATCGCGCCCGTCGCGCCGAGCGGGTGGCCCAGCGCAATCGCGCCGCCGAGCGGGTTGATCTTCGACGGGTCGAGCCCGAGGTCCTGGATCACCGCCAGCGACTGTGCGGCGAACGCCTCGTTCAGCTCGATCCAGTCGAGATCGTCCTGCTTGAGGCCCGCGGCCTTCAGCGCGGCCGGAATTGCTTCCTTCGGGCCGATGCCCATGATCTCCGGCGGCACGCCGCGCACCGCGAAGCTCACGAAGCGCGCGAGCGGCGTGAGGTTGAACTGCTTGAGCACCTTCTCGGAGACGACGATCAGCGCGCCCGCGCCGTCCGAGGTCTGCGAGCTGTTGCCCGCCGTGACCGAGCCCTTGTTCGCGAACACCGGGCGCAGCTTCGCGAGGCCTTCGAGCGTCGTGTCGGCGCGCGGGCCTTCGTCGAGGCCGATCAGGCGCTCCTTCACCTTCACTTCGCCGCTGGCGAGATCGGGCAAGCGCTCGATGACGGTGTACGGCGCGATCTCGTCGTTGAACTCGCCCGCCTGCTGCGCGGCGAGCGCGCGGCGGTGCGACTCGACCGAGAATGCGTCCTGCGCCTCGCGGCTCACCTTCCAGCGCTCGGCGACCTTCTCGGCGGTCAGGCCCATGCCGTAAGCAATGCCGATATCCTCACTGCGATCGAAGATGTGCGGCGAGAGCGACGGCTTGTTGCCCATCATCGGCACCATGCTCATCGACTCGCAGCCGCCCGCGATCATCGCGTCGGATTCGCCAACGCGAATGCGATCCGCCGCCATCGCGAGCGCCGTGAGGCCCGACGCGCAGAAGCGGTTGACGGTCACTCCGCCCACGCTCTGCGGCAGTCCCGCCAGCAGCGCGCCGATGCGCGCCACGTTCAGGCCCTGCTCGGCCTCGGGAATCGCGCAGCCGACGATCGCGTCTTCGATCACGCTCGTGTCGAGGCCGGGCACCTGCGCCACGGCCGACTTGATCGCGTGAACGAGCAGCTCGTCCGGGCGGGTGTTCCTGAACACGCCGCGCGGCGCCTTGCCGATGGGCGTGCGGCTCGCGGCGACGATGTATGCGTCCTGCAACTGTTTGCTCATCTGTAACTCCAGTCCGTTTTATCGAGCCGCTGGCTTAGTTGCGCACCGGCTTGCCGGTTTGCAGCATGCCCATGATGCGTTCCTGCGTCTTCTGCGTGCCGAGCAGGTCGACGAATGCGCGGCGCTCGAGCTTGAGCAGCCATTCTTCGTCAACGAGGCTGCCCGCCTCGACGTCGCCGCCGCAGATCGCCTCGGCGATGCGGCTCGCGATCAGATAGTCGTGATCGCTGATGAAGCGGCCGTCTCGCATGTTGACGAGCGAAGCCTTGATGGTCGAGTTCGCCGAGCGGCCCGCCACCGGAATCTGCGTGGCGCGTAGCGGCGCACGGTAGCCCGCCGCGCTCAGCGCGCGCACTTCCTTCTTCGCCGTGTCGAGCAGCTCGAACACGTTGAAGACGATCGTGTCCGAGGGCTTCAGGTAACCCATCGCGCGCGCTTCGTGCGCTGAAGCCGAGACCTTCGCCATCGCCGCGTTCTCGAACGACTTCTGCAGGAACTTCAGCAGATCGCTCGGCGCCGCGCCGACCGCCTGGGCCGCATCGGCCGCGCGCAGCGCTGCTTCCTTCAGACCGCCGCCAGCCGGCACGAGACCCACGCCCACTTCCACGAGGCCGACATAGCTCTCGATGTGCGCAACACGCTTCGCGCTCTGCAGCATGATTTCGCAGCCGCCGCCGAGCGCGATGCCGGAGACGGCCGTCACGACCGGCACGTTCGCGTACTTCACGCGCAGCATCGTGTCCTGGAACTTCTTCACGAACGGCTCGATGCCCTTCGCACCACCCATCATGAACGCGGGCATGGCTTCTTCGAGGTTCGCGCCGGCCGAGAATGGGCCGCCCGGCGCGCCGAGTTTCAGCGACGTGGGCTGCCAGATCACGAGGCCCTTGTAGCCGTCCTCCGCGATCTCGATCGCCTTCACGAGGCTGTCCAGCAAGCCCGGGCCCATCGTGTTCATCTTGCTCTTGTACGAGACGATGACGACGTCGTCCTCGCCCGCGCGCTCGTCCACCCACGCGCGCAGGTGCTCGTTTTCGAGCAGCGTCTTGCCAAAGGTCTTCGGGTCGCGAGCGCTCGTTTCACCGAACAGCGCAGCGCGGAACACCTGGCGCTCGTACACCGGCAGATTCGAGCGCGGCACGAAACGTTGTTCAGCGGGCGACCACGAGCCTTCCGCGCCGTGCACGCCGCCGTTCGCGGCCACCGGGCCTTCGAACACCCATGAGGGCAGCGGCGCGTTCGAGAGACCCTTGCCGGCGTCGATGTCTTCCTTCACCCACTCGGCCACCTGCTTCCAGCCCGCGGCTTGCCAGCCTTCGAACGGACCTTCGTTCCAGCCGAAGCCCCAGCGGATCGCGAGATCGACGTCACGCGCGTTGTCGGCGATCGACTGCAGATGCACGCCGATGTAATGGAACACGTCGCGGAAGATCGACCACAGGAACTGCGCCTGCGGGTGCTGCGTCTCGCGCAGCAGCTTCAGGCGCTCGGCGGGCGGACGCTTCAAAATGCGGCCCACGAGCTCGTCGGCCTTGCCGCCGCCGTCGACGTACTCGCCCGTGCTGGCGTCGAGCACCTTGATCGCCTTGCCTTCCTTGCGATAGAAGCCGGCGCCCGTCTTCTGGCCGAGCGCGCCCTTCGCCACGAGGCCCGCGAGCACGGCCGGCGTCTCGTAGACGGGGAAGAACGGATCGTCCTTCAGGTTGTCCTGCATCGTCTTGATGACGTGGGCCATCGTGTCGAGGCCCACGACGTCCGCCGTGCGGAACGTCGCCGACTTCGCGCGGCCGAGGCGGCTGCCCGTGAGGTCGTCGACTTCGTCGAAGCGCAGGCCGAACTTCTTCGCCTCGGCGATCACGGCGAGAATCGAGAACACGCCCACGCGGTTCGCGATGAAGTTCGGCGTGTCCTTCGCGCGCACCACGCCCTTGCCCACCACGCTCGTGAGGAACGATTCGAGCTGGTCGAGGATTTCGGGCTTCGTGTGCGTCGTCGGAATCAGCTCGACGAGGTGCATGTAGCGCGGCGGATTGAAGAAGTGCACGCCGCAAAAGCGCGCCTTGAGGGTGTCGTCGAAGCCTTGCGAAAGCTCCGTGATCGACAGGCCCGAGGTATTGGTCGCGAAAATTGCGTTCGGAGCGAGGTGCGGCGCGACCTTCTTGTAGAGGTCGTGCTTCCAGTCCATGCGCTCTGCGATCGCTTCGATGACCACGTCGCACTCCGCGAGCTTCGCGATGTCGTCTTCGTAGTTCGCGGGCGTGACGTACTGCGCGTCGTCCTTCACGCCGAACGGCGCGGGCGAGAGCTTCTTGAGCGTCTCGATCGCCTTGAGCGCGATGGCGTTCTTCGGGCCTTCCTTCGCGGGCAGATCGAACAGCAGCACCGGCACGCGGGCGTTGATCAGGTGCGCGGCGATCTGCGCGCCCATCACGCCGGCGCCGAGCACGGCGACCTTGCGAATATTGAGATTGCTCACGTTGTTCCTCCAGCGGATATGCAATGTCGAGCGGATTGGGGAGTGTGGGCGGCGTGCCGGCGTGGTGTCGTGCCGGCTGCTGCGCCGCCTCTGGACATCGTGTCGGCGAGGTGCGCGCCTTTTCAGTTTCAGGGCGCGCGAGCCTTGTCGCTTCGGTTGGCCTTTAGAACAGCGCTTCGTCGACTTCCATCAGCGTCTTCGAACCCGCGCGCGCCTGGCGGATCGACGTGGCCGTTTCGGGCAGCAGCTTCGCGAAGTAAAAGCGCGCCGTGGCCAGCTTCGACTTGTAGAACGGATCGCCCGAGCTTTCCTTGTCGAGCGCGACGCGCGCCATGCGCGCCCAGAAGTACGCGAACACGAGGTGGCCCGCCGTGCGCAGGTACGGCACCGCGGCCGCGCCCACTTCGTCGGGGTTCTGCATCGCCTTCATGCCGATTTCCATCGTGAGCTTCTGCATCTTGTCGCCGATGTCGGCGAGCGGATTCACGAACTCCTGCATTTCCGGCTTGATGCCTTCGGC
>NZ_DATJWR010000094.1:0-11131 GCF_035501035.1 Paraburkholderia sp. | reverse complement strand
CCGTATTTGATCAAATCGAGTTGCTTGAGGCGCATGGCTCATTCTCCCGTGGAAAGGCGCGCAAGCAGTGCGGGACCCACCTGATCTACCAGTGCCGCGAGGTTGCCTTCGCGGGCCAGTTCGAGCAGCGGCGCGTCTTCCTTGACTTCGCTGCGCACCTTGCCAACGAATGTGCGCAAATCGCGTTCGAGCAGCGCGAGAAATTCGGGGTCTTGCGTGGCGGCATCGAGAATCTGCTTGAGATCCACGAGCGCTTCGAGCTGTTCGTGCTGCACGGCGGTCGTATCCGCCGCGGTGGTTTCGAGCTTGACCTTCTCCAGCCACAGCTTCTCATTACCGATGATGCCGATCTGATTGAGCACTTCCGCGCGCAATTGCGTGGCGCGCCCGAAAAAGAGACCATGCGCGGGCGATTTGCCGGTCACCGTCACACGTACCGCGCGCGGCACGTGGGGGTCGGTGGACAGTAACGCTTCGAGCGCCGCGCCGATCTTGCGCGAGAGATCCGCCACGCTCAGGCAGTCGCTGGCGTCGACGCGCACCGATTCCCAGCGCAGCACGTCGAGATAGAGCCGCTCGACCGCCGTATGCCCAGCCTCCACAGTGACGAGCACCGCGCCACGGCGGCCGGTCTCGCGAATGTGCCGCCCCTGCAGGTTGCCCGGAAACACAATGGTCGATTGCTCCGACCACTGCTGGAATTCGTGCACGTGGCCCAGCGCCCAGTAGTCGTAGCCCTTCGCGTGCAACTCGGCGCGCGTACAGGGCGCGTAGCTCGCGTGCGCAGCGTAGCCTTCGAGCGCGGTATGCAGCACGCCGATGTTGTAATAGCCGGAAACCGGCGACAGGTAGCCCACGGCGAGATTTTCGACCACGGCTTTGTCCTTGAAGCTCTGGCCGTGCAATGCCACCTTGAGATCATCCAGAACATGAGTTTCCGGCTTGCGATGACTGAACACGACCACGTTATCGGGCAACGTGAGCTTCTTCGTCATTTCGCTTTCCGCGTCGTGGTTGCCCCATAGCGCGAAAATACGAATGCCGGCCTTGCGCAGGCGCCCCATTTGCTGACCGAAGAAAATACCGGTGTTGTGATCCTTCCAGTCGCCGTCATAGAGATCGCCGGCAATGACGACGAAGGCCACCTCTTCTTCGATCGCGCGATCGACGAGCTGGCGCAGCGCGTCGCGCGTGGCGTTGCGCAACTGTGCGGCCGGCGCATCGGGATACGCACTCAGACCGTGTAGCGGGCTGTCGAGGTGGATGTCTGCCGCGTGGATGAACTTCACGACGTGTCCTCTTTTGTTTCCTGACGCTGAATGGAAAACGGGCAATTCCCGCTGCATCGCGCGACCGGGCGCTCGACGCGGCCGGCGATTGGGGCCCAGTAGTACAGCCGAATAATGCGGCCCAATTCTAATCGACGCGCATCGCGCCGGGACAAAGCTGGCACGTTCACCGATCACACGTTCGTTAAGTGGCGAAGTGTGAGACACATCGAGCGTTCGCGCTTTGACAGTGTCGCGCGCCGCACAGTAGAATTATTTCATCGAGCGTTGAATATCTGGCGACACGACACCTCCCGGCGCTGCAACGCGCCCTCACCCGCAGTACGCCCAGCCCCCCACACGCATCACGGCAAGTCGCGGCGCATTGCATTCCCGGAAGCGACACAAATCAAATGGACAAGCTGGGCAGCATGAGGATGTTTGTCAGGGTCGCGCAAGCGGGGGGATTCGCCAAGGCCGCAGCGCGGGCCTCGCTGAGCACCGCCGCCGTATCGCGCGCCATCATGGAACTCGAGTCGAACCTGCAGACACGGCTTTTCAATCGCACCACGCGGCAGATCTCGCTGACCGACGCCGGCCGCCGCTATCTCGCACATTGCGAGCGCATTCTCAACCAGGTCGACCTGGCTGACGCCGAAGCGAAGGGCGCGAGCGCGCAACCCGCAGGGCGGCTGCGCATTCACGCCACGGCGAGTTTCGGCCAGCACTACCTCACACCACTGCTCGCGCAATACACGGCGCAGTTCGAAAACGTCTCGGTCGATCTCGTGCTCTCGCAGCGTACGCCCGACCTGCTCGAAGATAAATTCGACGTGGCGATCGTCGTGGCGCAGAACCTGAAAGATTCGTCGCTCGTTTCGCAGCGCGTGGGCTTCACGCGCTCGGTGCTGTGCGCGTCGCCGGGCTATCTGGCCGAACGGGGCACGCCACACACACTCGCGGATCTCGAACAGCACACCTGCCTGCAACTCAATGTGCACGACATACCGGGGGCGCAGTGGCGGTTCGAGGAAAGCGAGGCCGAGTCGTTTCGCATGCCGAAGCCGGCGCCGCTCACGGTCAACATGGCCGAAGCGCTCGCTCAGGCCGTTCAGGCCGGCATGGGGATTGGCATGCTGCCCCTGCCGACGGCGCTGCAGGGAATTCGCGAAGGCAGCCTGATCCACGTGCTGCCCGATGTTCGCCCGGTCCCGCACAACATTTACGCGCTGTATGCCTCGCGCCAGTATCTTGACGCGAAGATCAAGACGCTGGTTGATTTCCTGCGCGAGGCCGTTCCGCAAAAATTCGCCGAACACGAGCAGGCGCTCGACTCGGCGCACGCTCGGCGCGCACGCGCCATGGCTTGCGTCGAGTGAGCCACGCGCGATGAGTGTTGTCGCCCCTTCTTCGCCCTCGAACCCGTTGATGCGCGCGAAAAACACGGTTGCCTCGCACACGACGCCAGCGACGAAGCGCACGCGCGGTCGTCCTGCACAAGGGGCCTCGGTGGGCGCCGGCACACTGCTGCGCCACGCGCGCAAGACATTCGCGAAGCACGGCTATGCCGCCACGAGCGTGCGTGCGATCGCGCGCGAAGCGGGTGTCGATGCGGCGCTGCTCGCGCATCATTTCGGATCGAAGGAAACGCTGTGGGAAGCGGTGGTGGAGCAGATCGCGCAAGAGGCCGCGCCGATGATCGAGGCGACAGCGGCGTTGCGCACGTCGGCCTTTGGCGCCCGCGAACGCGTGGAGCGCGCGCTCGAAATCTATATCGACAAGGTGTTTACTGATCCCGACCTCGGCCTTTTCTTCGCAACAGCAACCACGGAGGAAGGCACGCGCCTCGATCTGCTCGTCGAGCGCATGGTGCGCCCTTATCACGACGTGCTGACTCCCCTGCTCACCGATGCCGCGAAGCGCAAGCAACTCAAGGTGCCCGACGCAAACGTGCTGTTCTTCATGCTCGTCAACGGCATCAGCAAGACGGTTGCTTACGGGCATCTCGTGCAGGCGTTTTCCGCTTTGCCGAAGCAACAGGCAAAGTACAAACGCGTCGTACTGGAGACGGCGCTGAACATGCTGGCATGACTCGGGGAGCGGCGCGGCCTGCATTGCTCGGTGCAGCGTTGAGGGTGCGTTGAGGGAGACATATTAATTAGTCACGCAGCGTTGTGTTATCGCACCTCTATATGCCTTTGCCGAACGACTGCAGGTTAAAGGCGTCACGTCTTCACGCATGGGACCCGCGTTCGCGGGAGTCGATGACCGCCAGCGGCGGCATTCGATTCTTGCGGTTGACCGCCGAGAACTCCAAGAATCCTTTGATAGCGCGGATCAGACAAACAGAGCCCTGTTTCGCGGCCGAACATCGATGACTACAAAATACGTATTGAAATTTACAGTCAGCGTGAATGGCGCGTTCTTTGGCTTGCGAGTGCTGCGTTAGGTTACGTTTAGGGGTCGGAGAGCTGTTATCGCCGTGAAACAACTACTAGAATTTGGTTTGTTTTCGGCCTCTAGCTTCGATGGGATAAGGCTCTCGTTAGTTATTCGTTTTCGAGCGAAATGTTTCACGGCCAATGAGATGTAGTGTTTATCTTGTTTTTGGCGCGGTGGCGGGCTTGGCTTTGCACGGTGGCGATTGCCATCAAATGATAGATGATTTGCGAGAGCTACTTGGGCTAGCCAGGCCGCGACTCGTCACCGGTATCGCTCACGGTGCGCGCTGCATGGCTGTGGGTTTGCTATCGCCGGTGGGTTTCGGCCAACAGACATGGGAAGGCAAACCCAACGCGCGAAGAGGCGGGCACTGTAAATTTCAGTTAGTTGCGTTTGCGCCACGAATCAAAGATCGTTGTTCGATGTGAAGTGTCGCGGTAGCAACTGGCATATTGATAGCCAGCAGCGTTCCGACCCACGCCCATGGTCCAGACTGCCCATCAACCCGGAGACAGAGCCGCCCGCCAACTCGCGCCGCTCTAGTGGCGCTGGGCTACGACATACGGCAGCCCAACTCTCGACGCCAAAGCAATATCGCCACGCCGTGACTGGCCGTTCATGATCCGCGCGGAGGACTCTGCGCGTGTTTCGTTCCAGATCTGACGGGTGCCATCGGTGATTCAACGCGCGGCAACGACGATCGCTTTATCTCGCCGGCATGCGCTGGGAGCTTCAATGCGGCGGTTGAAATGTGAGGTCGGGAGGTTGCTCGAGTCGGTGCGTGCCGAGTTGGTCAGCAAGCATTCGTATACCGCTGCTTTAAGCGGATAGACGGATGGCCCGCTGCTTTAGGGCTGTTCGATAACCCGCCTCGGTACATGTGGATCAGCAGGCTGTGCAGATAGCCGAAATGAAGCCGCCATCTGGCCAGTCCTCACTCCGTTGATTTCTCCGACGGCCAAGGATTCTCGAGTTGAAGCCGATGAGGAGCGCCCCCTGACGACAGTGTGTCGACTCGACACATCGCCCGACAGGAAATGCAGCCCAGCGCCCCGACGCCAGCACATTCGCAGCAGCGCCTTTGGAGCGCAATCCTCGCGTGGTGTACGTCACGCCAGACATATTTCGTTCAGGTCGATAGTTCGCAGGTCACAGTGCGACGAGGTCTTGCGTTGGTGTGTCGAGTCGACACACCAACGCACAAGATGCCCACTTCACCCTCGCGGAATCTTCGGTAATCGCGCGGCGAATCAGCAAGCAGCGCTGTAACGGCCCCCACCTCTATCCTGTTATTCGCGGCGCGGCTGGACAACGAAGAGCAATGCGCTGCTTTCGTTCAGGGGACGAAGAAAGCACTCAGCCTAGCGAAAGCCTCGAGCCGTCACGCCGGCAAATTCCATGCGATAGGTTGAAGGAAATGCACACGTCAATCGGCTGGCAACCGTGTATCGACTCGACACACGGCTGGTCAACAGGCGCGATCCGTCGCGCGCTCCCTCGATCAGCCAGTGACCATCACAAGAGATCGCGTACACTGCGCGACCTTTGACTTTGACGTGGCAATGTTTAGGTTGGCTTGACCAGCCGTGTGTCGAGTCGACACACGGCTGGTCAACAGGCGCGATCCGTTGCGCGCCCCGTCTTTCAGCCAGTGATCATCACAAGAGATCGCGTACACTGCGCGACCTTTGACCTTGACGTGGCAACGTTTAGGTTTGCTTGGCCACCGGTGTGTCGAGTCGACACGCCGGCGGCCAAGCCGCGAGCATCCCCGCTGCTCCTCTTCCGAGTCGCGGCTAACAATGATTACTCGCGCTGAACAGACGATTCCGGAGTCGCCAATACTGTGGACCGTGGCCGTAGCCTCTCTCGAATCCTTGGCTGTGTGTCGAGTCGACACATAGCCAATCGGTAGGGAATCGGCACTGAACTCGTTAGCCGCGAGGAACATTTAGTGGCGTTAACAGAAACTCGCTCCATCACTGGATAGAGTTTCATGAAGCAAGATCTTCCTTTGGGACCGACCCGTTGTGTGTCGAGTCGACACACAACCCCGCCACGAACAGCTTGGTTGCACGCCAGACAAAGCTACGGGTCAGCGTGCAAAGACCTCAACAAGAGCACCGAGAAGCAGATTAACTGGGCGCGGCTCTGCGAGAATCCTCGGTGTGTCGAGTCGACACACTTTGCACGAGGAGTGAACGAAAACTGAACGCATTGCTCGCGAAGAGTGCGCAATGCCGTTGACGAGAAGCATCATCGGGTTGGAGACGTGGCGCCCTTCGTAAAGGATAGCGATCTCCCACTTGCTATCGACGCGCGATGTGTCGAGTCGGCGCACCGTGTCCCACCCTCCCAAGCGCCGCATGTGCAAGCTCGGTGTGTCGACTCGACACACGATTTGCCTCCAGGAAAAGAAAAAGCCCGCCGATGCGGGCTTCCATGCAGCGCAACCACATCACGATCGACTTAGCCAGGCTTCACGTTGAAAAGCTGGCTAATCAATTCCCGAATCTGCGTCTCCTGAGCATCTGAGAGCACGCCCGTCTTGAGCTTGACCGTAAAGCTGTTGGTATCTTTGGTGATGCTTCCAGCGTGGCTCTTTCCCGAGAAAATCTTCTCGATACTACGCTCGGAAACACTCTCTGTCGTCTCGCCGCGGCTCGCTTGCGCGCCGATCGCAGCGGCCAGCTTTCCCTGATCGAGCGTGCGGGCAACCACGGCCGGCCACAATTCGCGGGCAGCAGAAACACCAGCCGTGCCAAACTTCTTGATTGCCGACACGACTTCATCGGCTGCCGAGCCGCCAAGCAGTCGCGGATTCAAATCGAGGTCCTGCCGAATGAAGTCCGGGAGATTTTCAAATGCCAGAAAGCGATACAGACCCTTGCGCGACATACCGAGCGCCTCCGCCATGCGCTTGCGAGTGGGAAACTCGCGCTCCGCGCGGCGCAGCGATTGTCCGATTTCGTAGTCGGTCAGGTCCTCGCGGCCTACGTTTTCGACCAGCGCCAGCACTGCCATGTCCTGATCGGAGCACTCGATCACGGACGAACGGATTTCCTGCGCCTGAATCAGAACGTGCGCCCGCAGACGCCGCTCGCCGGCGATCAGCTGATAGCCGTTCTCCACGCGCCGCACGACGATCGGCTCAACGAGCCCCACTTCGCGGATCGATTCGGCCAGCGAAGCCAAACCCTCATCACTAAAGATCTTGCGCGGCTGCCACGGATTCGGCTGAATTGCGCTCACCGGAAGCATGAGCTTGTCGCTCGTATTCTCGAGTTCCTGGATGCGTTGCTGCGCAACCGCCAACGCGCCCAGCATGCCGGGGCCGGTCTTGAACGCGCTGCTGCGGCGCGGCTCGACCGGTGCAACGGCCGCCGGCCGTTCCGTCACTGGCCGCTCGGTAGACGAACCGAGCTCGGCCGTCTTCGCCGCCATCTTGTCGCGGAATGAACTCACTTGCCGGCCCTCCATTGTTCTACGTAGAGATCGTCGATCCAGCGCACATAATCGGTCAGTGGTTGGCGCACGCGCGAGACCGTTTTATCGGCGAGATCGCCTTTGCTGATGTCGAAGACGGTCGCCATCGCCAGCGCGCCGTTGCTCATTGCAGAGCTAGCCGGCACTTCCAGCGCGTTCACCCAGTCCTTGTAGGTTCGCTGCACCCACGAGCGCACCACCGGCGCCGAAGACGTCTTGCCGTAATCGACTTTCGAAAGCAAAACCGAAACGAAGTCGTACGTCTTCTCATCGCCGCGCTCCATGATCGTGTGCGCGAGATCCGAGAACAGGCTCCAGAAGGAAACGGAGCTGATGAAATCCAGGCTTTCGGGCACGAGAGGCATGACCATCGCATCGGCGGCCATCAGCGCATTGATGGTCAGGTAGGAAAGCGACGGCGCAGTATCCAGGATGATGTAGTCGTATTGCTTGCGCAGCGACTTCACGCCCTGACGCAGCAGATCCCAAAACTTGAATCCTGGATTCTTGATCACTGTGCCGGGAATGTGGAACTCCGCGGAAAAAAGCGTGGGGTGTGCGGGAATGACATCGAGCCCATCCCAGTAGGTTTCCTGCACGAAATTCAGCAGTCCGCCTTCCATGTGCGGGTCATAGATGAACGGAAGGACCGTGCTATCCTCAGTGACTTCCTTCTCCGCATACAAACCGCAGAGTTCCGTCAACGAGGCTTGCGGATCCAGATCGATCAGCAGGACCTTGCGGCCGCGCAACGTCAGACCCTGCGCAAGACACATGGTCGTGGTCGTTTTCGTCGAACCGCCTTTGAAGTTGGCGACGAGAATGACCTTGCCGTCCGCGTCGCGCACACCGGTGTGGAGTGGCGTCTGGTAGATATCGGAAACCTGCTGGACCCAGGTTCTCGCTTCCGGCAGCGTGAAGACCCTGCTTCGCCCTGAGCCCTGGGCCTCGCCCTGCGGCAGCCCCTCGCGGGTGGCAAGCAGGTTGTTCAGTTTGATGCGATCAATGCCGCAAAGCTCCGCGACCTGCGCGGAGGTAAATGTGGGCGCCATCTTTCGCGGCCGCGGTGCCAGCATCATTTCACGAAGCTCTTCGGATAGACGGCCGGCCTCTTCAGCAAATTGCGTGATCGCTGAAAGATCCACGCGCCGATCAATCGACGGTAATTCGATAGTTTTCGCCATTAATACACTTTTTATCGCAATTTGGATAAAGCGTAGAATACAGCAAAAGCGTATAAAAACACACTAATTGAGGGCGATATGGAAAAAAATGACCCTCCAAAACGTCCTACAGGGGCTTCGCGAGGTATTCCCAAGGCCAACACGTCAACTAAACCCCCGAAGCCGCCAGCGGCGCAATAGGGCTGCCTTCGGCTTTCTGCCTATTTTTTAGGCAGAACGTCATGGTGAATGCAACCTGTGGCTCCGGCCGAGGTCGCGGTTTTTGTGCAAATTGAGCTGCAGAGTCACTTGGTCGCAGTACAAGGCAGGCCGCCTGGAAAGAAGGTCACGGTTTTTGTGCAGTTTGAGCACTCCGGCCTCCACGAATGGCGTCGGCCTGTAGAAGGTAACGATTTCTGTGCATTCGCATTTCCGCACATGCGCCCAGCTCGCCTCAAATGCACAAAAACCGTTACCGCACGCGGGCACAGGAAAGCTCGTCGGGCTAACTGCCCTCTGCATTGCACAAAAAGCGTTACCGTCGAGTCCTCCCGGCCGCTGCGGCGCCATGCCTCCGCCATCTCTTTGAGCCCATCTGGCTTCGACGTCGCCCCTGCGGACGCTGCGCACAATATCCGTTACCTTTCGCCTGGCCCTCACCAGTGGCCGGTGCGTCTCCGCAAGCACAATAAACGTTGCCTCTATCCGATAGGAAAATAGTCACGCACAAAAAACGTTGCCATGGCCGAGCATCCCGTAGCTGCACAAATTCCGTTACCTCCTGCGCGCCGCGTTCAAAAGCTGGCACAGCAGCGCTATCCGGCGACGACCACCAACCGATCGAACACACGCCTGCGCGGTAGAACCAGCCACCACACAAAAAACACTGCCTTTGCCTGCTGTCTCTGCACAGAAATCGTTACCCTGATAGCCAGTCCCTTCGCCCCGAATACCTGCCAGTACCGTATCGGGTTCAAATGTCCTCGCGCTACAAGCGTTTAAATAGGGGGGCTCCGCGCGGTAAACCAGCAAATGCCTCGACCGTATCGCGAGACGCCTCACGTCAAAAGTTTCGTTGAGCGTCTGCTGTTGCATGTCGGTTTGTTTGTTTACTTAAAGACAAAAACCCACCAACCAACTAACGTCAGCATGCAAAGGCTTTTGTTTCAATGACTTGCTTTCCAAAAGCACCGTTCTATGTGTCCAATGCCCCGTTTTATGTGCGCTAGGTTTCCGTTTTATGTGCTGCAGATGTAGAGATATTTGTGCAGTGAGGTACGGTTTTTGTGCGTGGGCCAGAATGGGCGCGTGTTTGAGGTAACGTTTATTGTGTTGACTTGTGTTTCCGGAGTGAATAGAGTCCCCGCCAATGTCGACGGGGAGAACGTGCGTATGTCGGAGGAGAGCGGGCGAAGGACAACAACACAGCAGATGTCGCTGGGACTCTTCGAGGAGATGTCCGGTCAGCCGATCAATGAGAGCACCCGCGAGATCGGCTTCCAGCGCAACAATGTCTTCGTGGCCATCAACGGGCTGGGGCTCTCGTCGCGCCGCTTCATCGATGCCGCCTATTTCATCGCTGCGCAGGAGCCCACGCCGCGCGATACCTATGACGTCGACCTGAACTACTTCAAGTGGCTCATGCGCTATGAAAGCCGCAACGTGCGCCATTTGCAGAGCGTCATCAAGGAAGCGCAGCGCGTGCTGATCGAAGTGACCGACACGCCGCCCGACCGCGCGCCGAGCGAAGACGACCAGTGGATTTCCGAGCAGTTGATGGGGAGCGTCAAGATCGGCAAGGGGCGTATCCAGTTTCGCATTCCGCCGCTCATGCTGCGCCACATCACGGGGCCCGACAAGCATCACTGGCTCAACCTGTGCATCACGGCGTCGTTCTCGCAGACTTACGCACGCGCGATCTACGACTACGTGCTGCCTTTCGTGGCGGCCGGCCTCACCGACTGGATCGAGCTCGACGTCATGCGGCGCTGGCCGGGCAAGCTCGGCACGAGCGCGTCGGAGTTCAAGCATTTCCGGCCCAAGTACCTCGATCCAGCGGTACGCCAGATCAACGAGCTTTCGGACATCGATCTCAGCTACGAAACCCGCGCCGATTCGGAAACCTCGCGCAAGATCAACAAGATCCGCTTCCGCCTGAAGCGCAAGGACACGGTGGCGGCGCTCCTGAGCCGGCAGCCCGAAGCGCACGACCTGCTGCTCACGCTGAAGGCCGAGTTTGGCCTGAGCAACAAGCAGTTCGACGTGATTGCCGAGCATCGCATGAGCTGGACCGACGAGCGCATCCAGCAGGCTATCGAGTACACGCGGTTCCGGCTCAATCAGGGCAAGGTGACCAAGAGCCCTGCGGGCTATCTGATGAAGGCGCTGAGCCACAACTGGCAGGTCTCGGAGGCCGAGCGCAAGATGGTGGCGATCCAGACCGAGCTGGCCGTGGCCGCGAGCGTCCAGGAGACGGTGAAAGCCGAGGCCACCACGGCGGTGAAGCAGAGCATCGCGGCGCGCGACGAAGAGGCGAGGGCGCAGCGCAACGAAGAAGTGAAGCAAGGCCGCGAGCACTTCGAATCGGCCGACGAGAAGACCCGCAAGGAGCTGGTGCGGCTCTACATCGCTTCGCAGGCCGGCAAGCTCATGCTGCGCCGTCTGAAGCTCGAGGCAGGCTCGCTATCCGATGCGAACATCCTCAACCACTCCGACTTGTCGTGGTACTTCGGGCAATTCGTGTACGGGAAGATGAAGCAGCTTGCCGTGCAG